>CAYTDR010001002.1:0-3308 GCA_964436185.1 uncultured Candidatus Obscuribacterales bacterium
CTCTGGAGCCGAAGAGTATAGCCTTCAGGAGCTGGCCGTTAGAGAAGCCATGAATGACAAAGAGCAACGGCCCTTAATCGCCGAAATTTATGGAACTCTCTCAATAATCTACAAGGCCCAACACAAGGATAAGGAACTCAGGGAATTACTGGAAAAACAGCTTGCGCTTTGTGAGAGCGCAAAAGAAGAACCCTGGGCATTGAGTGCCGCATGCAATGCCAGGATGGAACTGGCGAACCTTAATCTTATGAGTAAAGTACAGTTTGAACGAACGGAGAAACTCTTACAGCAAAATCTTGATGATTGTAAGAGTGCGGCCGCTTCCGACATGGTGTATTCGATTCGCGGTAGAACGTGGTTTTGCATTTCCATGCTCAGCCGCGATACGAAAAATGCTGGGGATACGAAATACGCTCTTGCTCAGGCGTTACAATGGCTCGAGCTGATCAAGAATAAATCATCTGAGGATCTTAAGCGGATGCGTGACATTAAAAAGCGGATTAATGCATGAAGGTTCACCTGCTGCGCGTCAAGGCAAAAAAAGGCATCATATTTGATACCTCATTTCCCTCGGTTTCGCAAATAAGCTTACTGGTGTCACCTGGCTGTGGACAATTGATTGTCCTTGCCGGACTATTGGTTCGGTCTTTGTTTGTCTGCGCAGATGGAGTTCGATAGGTGCGCCTTTCTTAGTATTCATCGGTTACAGGCGGGCGAGGAAAAGTCTTTTGATGGCGGGTGAGAAAAGATTTGTCAGGGCAGATTCGCTGCCGCGTAAATTGTCGTTGGCTGACAAAGAGTGATGTTTCTCGTGCTTGCTTGTGTCAAAATCCGAAAACGTGTCCTCCTTAAAACACTGTCTGTCGGGTGGCGAAATTTTGCCATCATGATCGTGAGTAACCGTTGTTTGCTATGTGCCGCACTATTAGCATGCGACCGGGAATAGACATGTTCGCGCGAACCCTGAATTACTATCTCGGGTGGGCATTGAGCTAGAATGAGCTCAGGATATGGCGAACACGCAGTATTGCCTGCGGTATCATTGTCTACTAATGTCAGCAGTGGCTTTCTGTGGATTTCTCACTTTACTTACCCTCGACCCGCACTGTATCCGACGGTTATTGCAAGCTGGGACCACGAACCTTCTCCGAAAAGTTTAGGCTTGAGGCGTTATTCTCGAATGTTGGTAAATCGTAGTCCCAGCTGTAGAACTATATCCTTCGGACTTGCGATATCGTTCACAAGAAATATTCTATATCTCGCCTCTTGGCAGCCTGGATTTTTTAACAGTCTCATTATGTTCTGAATTAGTAGGTCGGTGAGAGCCATTAAGAGACTGGGTGAGAGCTGATGTCGTGCGGCCAAGCTCCGTTAAAACCGAATCCGCACGTGATTGCACGCAGCCGAGTCAAGCATGGCGTCCAAGCTTTGACCGCAAGGTAGCGAATTGTTCTTTCTACGGGAACAGGCAATAAGTCGATCGCCGAAGAAACGTGACACAACAGAGATTCGTCAGACTTCCGTTGTGTCACACGATTTCGATTCCGTGTTCCGTGTACCCAGAGTGACGCACCAGGTGTCACCCCATCGCAAGCAAGTGTTCTTGGAGCACGAGATTGGCCACAAAGAACAGTGATCGGCGGGAACAGTTTTAGATTTGGTTCTGATGGTCGCGAAATCTTCGGTTCGGTGTCTGTCTTGACAGCCCGAACGATCACGACAAGAAGATCAACTTCGGGACAGTTTGGTTTGTTCGCAGGAGCATCGAGCCCTGGTGACACGGAACATACCATTCGACGCGGGCGGAGCGGCGATAGTTTGATGACGAAACGCGACAATAACGGGTGAACCGGCTGGTTGCCGGCGATCCCAGCGCAGTGTCTCTGAAAAACGAAACACCGGTGCAACTATAGTGTTCCAGATATTAATCACGGGCGAGTGTTGACCAAACCAGACCGAATGAAGTGGTTGCCACCATTGAGGCGAATACTATTAATAACATTGTGAATCTCCTTTATTAATGAACAAAAGCACCGTGAGCGAACCCACAACTGGCACACGAAGCGTTCATCACTTTCGCGACATCCAATTGATTTACTGTTTTGTTCACCCAATTAGTAAGACGCTGGAAAAAGAAAAATGGTTCAACCTATGCACTATATTTAATGTCAGAAGACTGACTTGTCATGAGGGTGAGTTCCGTTTTGAAATTGCGTCTCCGTGCTGGTTACGAAGGAGTTCTAGCAAGTTGTCTGTAAACTGGTGCCGATAAAATGTTGCGCACGAACATCTTGACTTCCGGAAATTTTTCTCCTTGCGGATTATCGATGGCTTGCAGTGAGATTCCCACCATCTCTGTCTCTCAGCTTCACGTCTGCATTTAGCCTATATAAAGGATTTCTCGTTTGGATATATAGATTGAACGCGATATCATTCAATGAATCTGCGTGGTACCGAATACGGTATCAAGGCTATCGGTCACATTTTTATTCGCGTCACGACCTCAGGATTTCGGAGTGCCGGTACGACCAGGCTCTTGCTGAGATGATCCTGCCGCCCGTTGCAAGTTTCGCCTCAAATGGACATGTTCACATCTGGTGCTGGTAAAATGTGTTTTGACCCGCATCTGGTCAGCGCCTGAACAGCGGACAGAACGTGTGTAACTAATCGTCTGGAGTAAAAATGAAACCCAAAATTTTGTGCTTTGCTGGCAGTCTAAGGCGCGACTCACTCAACAAGAAGCTGGTGAAGCTCGCTGCTCAAGCAGCTCAAGACGCCGGCGCAGAGACGACATATATGGATCTCAAGGACATTCCAATGCCCATTTACGATGGCGACATCGAACGTGAGGAGGGTTTACCCGAAAATGCTCGTCACCTGAAGAAACTGTTGAAGCAGCATGACGGGCTTTTGATAGCCTCTCCGGAGTACAACAGTTCCATTTCCGCAGCGCTGAAAAATGCTATCGACTGGGCATCCAGACCCGAGGCTGGCGAAGCCTCGCTAGAGTGCTTCTCCGGAAAGGTTGCCGGTCTGCTTGCCGCATCGCCCGGCGCGTTTGGGGGACTGCGTGGACTGGTTACTCTGCGTTCCATTTTGGGAAATATAAAGGTCATCGTTATTCCGGAACAGTTTGCACTAAGCAGTGCCAACGATGCTTTCAACGATGACGGCACGTTGAAAGATGCCAAGCAAATTAAAGCTATGAACGCGGTGGCAATTCGATTGGCCGAAGTGACTGGGCGTCTGCATCAAGTGCCTGTCAGTTAAGTAGTCGACCGCATTCTGAAACTGAAAAGGGTTGCCTC
>CAYTDR010001003.1:0-3307 GCA_964436185.1 uncultured Candidatus Obscuribacterales bacterium
TACATATTCGCATGTCTAAAATCGCTATTATCAGCCAACCAGATCAAGGTGTACTCATAGATTTAAGTGGGTGTTCAACACTTGCTGAATCCCTTGAGCAGCTAAGCACCACGTTGCTAGCTTCAAGTCAATTCTGGAAGGGCGTCAACGTCTCTTTCAATCTGGGCGAACTGCCTCTCGAGCCCAGAGAGCTCGGTCAGGTCCTTGCCATCGCAAAAGGTGTCGGCATCGCGCCTGTATCTTTGTATTCGGCAAGCGAACAAACCAGAGAATCGATGAAAACGCAAAACGTCCCTCTTGGTGAGGGTACGCCAATGACGCTGCCGGCGGTGCCAGTCAATCTCGACTGCACGGTGCTCGAAGGCGATGAGAAGGGCACGGAATCAACGTTCGCCACGTTGAAAGTGCGTGTAAAAAACGCCATCAGAGCCCGTCGAATCAAAACCAATGAGTTCGAAACTCCGGTAGAAGCTGAAATGCTTGAGCCGGTTGAAGCCGACATCGCAGGTGAACTAATTGAGGCCGAGACGGGCGAGAACCGCAAGATAAAGTCGAGACGGCGAGTCACTTTGGATGGTAAGCGAGTCAGCAGAGCAGAAAGTGATGAATTGACGGCTGCTCGGTACGCAGAAGAAATAAACCTGCAAGCGAGAAAGCGTTCGACCGAAGGGTTACAGCAGCGAAAGACCGAAGAGCTATCGCTTAACGACATCATTCCTGCAGCCTCTGACGACGAGGATGAGGACGAAGAAGAGGTCTGGGACGAAAGCGCACCGGCACCACTAGAGGTGACAAAACACACTCTCTATCTGAAGCAGACTTTGCGCTCCGGACAGACCGTTAGTCACAAAGGACATCTATTTATCATTGGTGATGTGAACGCCGGCGCTGAAATTATGGCCGAAGGAGACATCACCGTCTGGGGAAGCCTGCGGGGCATTGCCCACGCCGGTATCGGCGGAAACCTAGAAGCAGAGATTCGTGCTCTCTCGCTTGAACCAATTCAAATTCGCATCGCCAACGCAATTGCACGCGGTCCGGATAAGCCCCACATGAAACATACGCACGGTCAAGGTCCTGAAGTAGCGCGCCTTTCGGGCGGAAAGATCAAGGTAGTCAAGTCTCGCTTAGAGTAATCGTTTTTTTCAAGGTACACACAAGCAAGCAGGTAAAACGTAGATGAGCGGTCGCGTAATAGTAATAACATCAGGAAAAGGCGGCGTAGGTAAAACTACAGCTTCAGCCAATCTCGGTGTATCACTCGCTAGTACAGGAGCGAGCGTCGCCTTGATCGACATGGACATAGGATTGAGAAACCTCGACATCCTCATGGGATTGGAAAACCGCGTGGTTTACAACCTTGTAGATGTGGTGGAAGAACGCTGCAAACTCAGACAGGCTCTGGTAAAAGACAAACGCCATCCGAATCTGTCGCTCTTACCGGCAGCCCAAACCCGTGACAAATCTGCAGTAACCTCAGAGCAGATGAAAGAAGTCTGCGCCGAATTGAAGGAAATCTACGACTTTGTTCTCGTCGACAGCCCTGCCGGCATCGAGCAAGGATTCCAGAATGCTGTCGCCGGTGCTCAAGAAGCAATCGTCGTCACTACACCGGAGATGTCCGCCGTTCGCGATGCAGATCGAATTATCGGACTATTGGAAGCGCGACGAGATGAAATCGAACGGTACAGGCTAGTACTCAACAGATACCGACCAAACATGGTCAATGCCAATGACATGATGAGCATCGACGATGTGCTCGAGATTTTGTCCGTGGATCTGCTTGGTGTCGTCCCTGAGGACGAAGAGATTATCATCTCGACCAACAAGGGAGAGCCGATAGCAGGTACTGATAATGCAAAAGCAGGTCTGGCGTTCAGAAATATCGCCAGAAGGCTCCGTGGCGAGGAAGTTCCGATTATGGATTTCACATCTGGGAACCAGAGTTGGATCAGCCGCATAGTACAATTCTTCAACCCCGTTCGGGTCTAGGGGAGGATTAGAGGTGCAAATGCAAGTTTGGAACTGGTTCGCCCGGCTAAAACCCACAACAGCGCGCTCGCAGGCAAAAGATAGAATGCGCAATATGCTCACGCATGATCGCCTGGAGTTGCCGGCAGGAAGATTGGATTGTCTGGAAGAAGAGTTGATGGCAGTTGTCTCGAGATACTTCGAGCTGGACAAGACCACAACTCAGTTCGATCTGCAACAGTACGATCGAAAAGCTTCTTTGATTGCAAACTTTCCGCTGTTACGCTCGAAGTGCTAGGAACGGCATAAACTCCGTGCTCCGCAGATCGAACATATCGAGGCAAAGGCTTCGATTCATATAGTGCATTGTTTGGCTTCAGTTCACTACAGCCATCATGGATGGTGTTAGTCAATGTCCACTCACTCAATGGTGGCATAGACAAACTTTGTCTGGCTCCTGGTAAATGTTTCATCAGGACTGACTGATTTGAACAACACATGAAATCTCGGCGTTTCACGCTCAGGAAGCTGGCTGCTTCTCTAGCGCGATTTGGTCAAAGTCACTTTGAGGCTGCCTGCTTTAAGAGATTTCAAGCTTCACAAGAGCATTAGGTTATACAATCTGCGACAATATGATGGAAATGCTTGGCATACTGCTGCTGAGCTCAGCTTTCTACGCCTCAATTGTGATGTCGGCTTGAACTCAACCTACAAGAGAACTTTCTTCGATAAAGTAGTGGAGACACTCTCCCGCCTGACTGGCGGCGTAGATCTCTGGCTCGTAGGTGCAACCGGCTTCCTGCTCTACACAGGACTCACGGTCCTCCGTTTTTCGGAACAGACCTTTGAGTACTACGAGAAGCAGCTTGACTTCTTTTGGGCTGGGCTTGTCCTCTTGATAATCATGAGCCGAATCCCTTATAGATTCTGGGTGAAGTCTTGGGTGATTTCACTAATTTATATTGGCAACCTCGGACTTCTCGTGGCCGTCATGCTTTCCGGACATGGAGCTAAAGGCGCTCAACGTTGGCTAGCTCTCGGTCCGATTACGCTACAACCTTCCGAGATCTCCAAAATTGTCGTCGTCTTCGCGCTCGCCACCTGGCTCAACCGCTTTCCCATTCGCTCATTCTTCGACATATTCAAAGCACTGATCATCGTTCTGCCTCCGGCTATTCTCGTATTCAAGCAGCCTGACTTGGGAACTTCGCTCACCTTCGCGGCGGTTTTCATGGGCATGACTTATTGGATGGGAGCAACGTTTGCCGACATCATCGTGCTCGTCAGTCCGGGTCTGAGCCTCGTCCTCAACGCAGTCAATGTCAACTGGTGGTAC
>CAYTDR010001004.1:0-3305 GCA_964436185.1 uncultured Candidatus Obscuribacterales bacterium
AAAAACGAGCACTGCAGTGGTACTTAAAGGCAGCCAGGCACGGTTTCACGGACTCCAAAGTTGCGCTAGGGGTAATCTACTTCTACGGAAGAGGAGTGGAGCAAAACAATAAGAAGGCAATGGAGTGGTTGAACAGTGCGGCTGAGGATGGGAGCAAAATCGCGTACTTGAATTTAGGCATGATATACAAAAATGGCAAAGGAGTGCCTTGCGATTTCAGAAAAGCAGCAGACTATTTCGATAAGGCGGCAACACTCGGTGATGTGGAATCTCAGAACCAACTTGGATTCCTCTACGAGCATGGCTACGGAGTCGAGAAGAGCATGCAGCGTGCCAGGGAGTTATATCAAAAGGCTGCGGCGCTAGGCAACATCAATGCGAAAAAGCGATTGCAGCAAATGCAAACCGGCTCCGGTACCAGTGGCGGTGCAAATGACACATAGCTATTACTCTCGTAATTCATTACTCGGCGCCTTTTCTCGCTCGGTGTAAACGGTTATCTCTTCAAGTTACCTGCCAAAGATTTCTTTTTTCAAATTGACTCGCTCGAGCTCGAGTCCGGTAGCCATTTGTCTAGAGCTCTCTGTAATTGTTTGGGGTCAATCGGTTTGCTCAAGTAATCATCCATTCCCGCTGATAGGCAGGCATCATCTTGGTCTCTTGCGGCAAGCGACCAAAAACCAGCACCATTTATGGTGCTTCCCTCGATCACCAGCGGAGGGAGAATGGATCCATTTTTCCAGGAGTGGGCTCACAGGTAGTCTCAATCGGGCTGATCGAAATCGTCGTCATCATTCTCCGTATCCGCCCTCAATTCAATAAAGAAGCAGGCGCCACCTTCTTCTTGCGGCTGATAAGAGATTCTACCTTGCTGCGCCTCAACAAGCGATTTTGTGATGAAGAGTCCCAGACCGCTGCCCTGCCGCAAGCTCTCGCGCTCATGTCCTAACTGCTTGAATCTTGTAAACAGTTCCTGCATCTGTTCTTGGATGATACCCGGTCCTTGATCGATAACCTTGATTCCCACCCAGCCGTCGCCGGTTTTTGCTGCCGAAACTTTTATCAACGAATCTTTCGGGGAAAACTTAATTGCATTGGAAAGTAGATTGGCGAAAACCTGCACGGTCCGATCGTAGTCGCAAAATACCTTCAGATCGTCCTCCAGGTCAGTCTCGATCCTCTGATTCCTCGACTCGGCTTGTGCAAGCACACTGGAAGTTGCCGTATCGACAATGATTGATACCGGATGCTCTTCAATTTCCAACTCGAGCTTGCCGTCCTCGAGCTTGTCAATATCGAGAAGCATGTTGGCGAGTCTAAGCAAGCGTTGCGTCTCCGTCGTCACTCCGCCTATCACTGCTTGAGTATTTGCGGACAGCTCGCCACCCTGTTCCCTTGTCAAACGGTCGAGACGCAGGTTGATCGTGGTCAATGGTGCGCGCATATCATGATTGACCATCTCTCTTATATATTGCTTGAACCGATCAAGCTTGTTCCGCGCCTCTGCCATGCTAGCAAAGCGGCGATCCAATTCGGCTAACTCGTCGCTACCTGAGAGGGGTTCGAAAACCGTGTTGTTTGAGGCGAAGGCGTCAATGTGCGACATAAGCTCACTCAAACGCAAAAGAATCTGTTTATTTATGAAGAACGCCACAACAGCAAGAACGGAAAAATTGGCGACAATAGCGAGAGTTACCAGGTCACGCAATCTAGTCCTTTGCTCGACCGCCTCCGGGCTCAGTTCCTTAGCCATTGGACGATAAATGCCAAGAATATGAGCTGCAGAAGCATTGAGTCGATCGACCAAAACCCGACCCGACTCCCCGTATTCCTTAGTTGAGAGAAACTGCGAAACGAAAATTTTGTCGTGTCCCGGAGAATAGGAGCTGATTAGATCCGTCCAGTTGTCGAGGATTCGTCTGGCGCAAAAAACATAAGTGCGCGTCGGCTCCTCTGCTTTCTTGTTGCCGGCTACGAGAGACAGAAGGCGCTTGCACTTCCGGTGCATAGTCTTTCTGTTTAGTTCTATTCTCTCCGGCGAAGCCGCCGTGTTGCTGAAGAAATTCGAGTTTGAAAGATTAACCAGACACTCGCCCATCAAACCATAAATCTCATGAACAAGTGCCACCACTTGCTTGGCTGTTGCCTCCTGTTTTGCCGACTGGTCGACAGCCTCCAGTGTGCCGCAAAGCAGAGCAATAGTCGCCGTTTGCACGATGATGGGAACGAGGAGGAGCATGAGAATTTGCTTCCTGATAGTCACGTGAGCGTAGACTTAACCTCCCCGAGCGTGATTTAGGTTGAAGGCAAACGGGAACAAATAGCATGTTCAGATGCTAGATCACCAACATGCCCAAAGTTCTAATCATAGACGACGATGTCGAAATTTGTAGCGCGGTGTCGAAGAGTCTTGGTAATGGATTCATAGTAGATCAGGCACACACTGCGCTTGATGCAAAAGAGATACTGCGCTCTTCTGAGTTTGAGCTCTTGCTTATCGATTGGAATTTGCCGGATAGCACCGGTTTACAGATTCTTCGTGACTTGAGAGAGTCCGGCGATCAAACTCCGGTCATAATGTTAACTGGAATGAGCACGATTGATTATAAGACTGACGGACTGGAAAGTGGTGCTGACGACTACATAACCAAACCGTTCAACGAGAGGGAGCTTTTGGCGAGGATCAATGCGGTGCTTCGCAGACCCCGGGCCATGCATGATTCCCTTATTTCGCGTGCCGGGTTGACGCTCGATCTTGGCACCAAGAAAGCTAAGCTGGGTGATACGGAAGTCGAGCTGAGCAAGCAGGAGTTTCTCTTGCTTGAATTCTTGATAAAAAACCCAGGCCGAGTCTTCAGTCACAACACTCTGGTAGAGCGTGCATGGTCATCACTCTCTGAGTCTTCGGCCGACACTGTGCGAGTAACCATGTCCAGGCTGAGACGAAAATTGGGCAAGGAAGACTGTCCAATAAAGACGGTTCATGGACTTGGTTATCGATTTGTAGCCGATCCCGAGAAATAGTCAGTGAAAGAGCGACGTATTGGAAAACGGGACTCGCGCAGTTGGTTTTCTCAACCAGGTGATGGTAGAAAACTTGTCGTCTTGTTGCTCGTCATCACTTTCTTTCAAGAGTCCGAGCCTGTAGCAGCACTAACCGGGCTGGATGATAGATGGCGAGCGATGGCTCGCGATGGGCGAAAAGCTTTCCACGAGCGCCGATATGCTGATGCAATCGCCGCCTATGCAATGGCTAGAGGTTCGGTTCCTGGCAGCCACTGGTTTGACGATGTGCGGCTGTACAT
>CAYTDR010001005.1:0-3301 GCA_964436185.1 uncultured Candidatus Obscuribacterales bacterium
CCCCGACCAGATCAAGAAGGTGCTCGCTCAGTCCGACCACATCCGCGATATCGCAAACCAGTTGATCGATGAACTCGGCGACAAGAAGGAGTTCGATCTCGTCCATGAATATGCTTTTCCGTTGCCCGTCACTGTGATTGCCGAGATGCTCGGAATTCCCGCTTCCGATCGCGACAAATTTAAAGAGTGGTCGACGAAGATGACCGACACGCTAGAGCCCGGTTTCAATCTCAATTCCATGACTCAAGCCAATCATGCCACCGAAGAGCTTGTCGAATACTTGAAGCCTCTCGTCGCGCAGCGCAAAAAAGAACCACGCGAAGACTTGATCAGTGCGCTCGTCGCCGCTGAGGAGGATGGTGCGAAACTGACTGAGGAAGAGCTTCTTGGTAATTGCATTCTTATTCTGGTCGCTGGTCACGAAACAACAGTCAACCTGATCGGCAATGCGACTATTACGCTTTTGCGCAATCCCGAACAACTCGAGATGATCAAGAATGATCCTGCCCTCGTGGTTGGTGCCATCAATGAAGTCTTGAGATACGAAAGCCCGGTGCAGATGGTTCGTCGGCTGGCTGGAGAACCTATGGAGATTGCCGGACAGAAGATCAAAGAGCATGACATGCTGCTTTTACTCCTCGGTTCCGCTAATCGAGATCCGGCGATGTTCGCAGATCCGGATCGGTTCGATATTCGGCGCGAGAACAGCAAGAAGCATCTCTCCTTCGGACATGGCATTCACCATTGCCTGGGCTTTTCGCTTGCCGAGGCGGAAGGTCAGATTGCCATTCGCACGTTGTTCGAACGCATGCCGGATTTGAAGTTGAAGGATGAGCACGTTCAGATCAGAACGCCGTTCGCTCTTCGCGGACCGAAAACTTTGACGGTCGTTCGAGGCTGACCCGGAGCCTGGCGGTATTGCAAACAAGCACAGAATTAGGCATCACATTCCAGGAACACACTTTGGAATAGTCCGCGTTCCTTTGATTCGCTCAATCGATAGTTTTGCGTAAGTCTGCACTGTGCTGCTACTATCGGTGGTGGCGATCTCGAGCGCCGGAAGAGCCTCGCTGGCTGCTGGTCCAATGTAGCCCAGATTCGAGGCCGCGTACGTTCTCAGAAGCAATTCGGGACTCTTCAGGTATTGAATGAGTTTCGGAACAGCCGGAGCTGCAAACGGACCAAGCACATATAACTGGGAGAGCATAAAGGTTCCGAATTCCTGATCGTCTAGAAGCGATATCAATTCCTGTGCGACATCCTGATCGACCATTCCAATTGCTTGAAGAGCATGAAGGCTGGAGTGCCGAATTGTATGGTCGCTTTCTGTTTTCAATACCGCGAGTAACTTTGGTGCCGCTGGTTTCGCCTCCACTCCATATTGCCGAAGTGCTTCAACAGCCGCCTGGCGCACTTCCAAGTAGTTGTCGTCGAGCGCGTCCACTAATACTTTGATGGTTGGCTCCGGTCGTCCCCTAACCTGTCCGAACGCCTTGGCTGCTGCCTTTCGCAATGAGGGAGCGTCAGGGTTTTTGATTGCGGCAGCAATTAGTTCGAACTCCTCATTGCTCATCTCCGAAGACTTTTCGTTCTTAGCGATTGATGTGAGCGCGTCCAAAGCGACTCTCTTAAGATGAACCTCATTGCTTTTGTTGTAGATAGCGATCACTGCTCTTTTCACATTCGGATCTCGAGGTCCTATTGCACCCAACGCCTCCACCAGAGACACTTGCGCCTCTGCGTTCGTTGTTGATTCAGCAATGCCGATAAGTGTCTTCAGTGATTCGCGGTCAATCCAGAAGTCCGGTTGGTGAGCCAAATTTCGCAGTAGCCATGCCACTTTTGCCTGAACGGTCTCGTTGTTGGTATCAAGTAGATCGATCAACGCCTTGCCGGATTCTCCCGGCCAATTCATTAACTTAGTAGAGTAATTCGATAGCGCAGTCTGGTCTGAATCAGTGAACCTGGAAAGCAACTGAACGATTGCCTCGATGGTTTTTTCCCGTTCCTTGGCACTGCCGATAGTGCTTCGCTTCTCAGTGACTTTCAAGCTCCCCGCCGTCGAGCTCCCTCGCTCCTTGCTGAGACAGGGACCAGCACAAGCCAAGGACTGCCATACAATCAACGAAGCGAATACGGTGTGGGTAAGCTTCTTCATTACGATCTCCAATTGGCGCCGCTTAAGCAAGCAGATTGGCTTCCACTAGTGAGTTACTCAGTAGTTAATCGATCTTATCCTCCGCACCGACATCGATGAAAGAGGAAAAACCCTCGCTTTGCGTTCGGCTCAAATCATGCTCAAAACAACGGGCCGAATGTTCATCAGACGCACCCCGAGAACGAGAGACCACAGTGAACAACTGAATGCAGATAAATCTAGCGGTGCGTATGAGTGACTCAGCACTTAACCTCAAAAGCGGGCTAAGGTCCAAATCTTCATGATTGTCGAATAAATATCGCGCCGGGCAGGATTCGAACCTGCGACAGTCCGCTTAGAAGGCGGGGGCTCTATCCACTGAGCTACCGGCGCATCCAACCTCTTGATCTCGTCCGCTAAGAGACGCGATCATCCAAACATCTCGCTAGAGTTTTGGCGAGGGTCGAGGGGCTCATTATAGCGTATCCGATTTACATGGAAACTAGTCCGACCGCTGAGGTTAAGTCCGCAGTTCCAGGGTGGGGCTTTACGCTGTTTACAAGAACGATTTACGTCTATGAAAATTAGCTAAAAGTTGAAACCACGCGGCTTATAAATCGCTCATTTCGTTTCTTCCGAAGATGATGCGCAGACTTGTCAATGAACGAGCTCGCTAAGGTTGCGGCTGCGGCGCGGTGGGTTCTGGCGCGGCGGCTATACCTCGAAACGGGCCGGAAATTACAATCTGCGGCCAGCCGTCCCCTAAGTTCACCCGGTTGCTGCCCGCTAATGCCGTCGCCACCCCCGAACTCGTGGCCTTCATCACCCACTAAACTCACGCCTTCGCCGGAACGTTCAGCTTCGCAGGCGAATAAATCCACCCCTCCAGCAAAACACTCAAATTATCCGGCTCGAGCGGATCCGTAAAAAACTTCGGCTGGGTGAAATACAAAGCCGCCGCATAGCAAGCGGCAAGCGCATCCACCGCGTGCTCGCTAGCAATTATCTGCCCCTTGAGCGTGTTATTGATCCCCAATCTGGGACAGTCCGAAAACTTCGCCCCCTTGTCACGCAAATTCAACAAGCCGTTGACGATGTCCCGTCGCAAAATCTGAGCCTTTTCCCTGGTCTTTTTGTCGTTCCCTTTATATCCCCGGTCCGGCA
>CAYTDR010001006.1:0-3301 GCA_964436185.1 uncultured Candidatus Obscuribacterales bacterium
TCAGATGCCCTGGTCAGTAAAGCCAGGAAAGCCTCCAGTCTGGGTTACCATGATTTTGCCGAGACGTATCTTACTGATGCGGCCAGGCTGAGAAAAGCCGTTCTCGGTGAGGACGATGCCGGAGTGGCTGAGCTGGAGAACGATTTGGGCGCCGAGAAAACAGAGCTTGGCAAATACGAAGAAGCCCATGCGCTCTTCGACAAAGCACTGACTACGTTGAAGGCGAAGTACTACGACGGTCATTTCAAAATCGGACCGGTATGCAACAACTTGGCCACTTGTTATATCAGGCAAGGCAAGTTCGAGCCGGCTGAAGAAGTAACCAAACAAGCTCTGGACGTTTTCTCTAAGACGCTTCATGGAGAGCATCGACTGATTTTGGAAGCAACCTACAAGCTCGCCACCATCTACAAACAACTGAATAAAAATGCTGATGCTCTAAAGCTGTTTGCTAAGGTCAAGAAGGGCATAGAGAGTCCTCTGGGACCGATCGATGAGTTCAAGTTTCTCGAGGCAACAATCCAGGAATCAGAAGGAAAAATCGACGAGGCGGAGAAAGCTTTCAAGGTGGCCATTGATGCGTTCAAAAGCCGAAAGAACTTTCATCGCCTCGGACAATGCATGGTGCGTTATGCAGAGTTCTTGAGAAGAAGAGAGCGACTTGAAGAAGCCGAGGCAGTCTCTGCGAAAGCCGGCTACTACAAAGCGGTTTCTACCAACCACTCCCGCAATGACGATCTCTTCTGCGCGACATTAATGAAGGCTTGATAGCTGTTTCGTTGATCATCGCTTCCAGGACGAGGTGCCTGAGTTGTTAGGCTATCCGACGGAAAAAGTTGAAGCTCATGACTAAGAAGCGAGTCTTGATAATCGAGGACGATCCGGACTCCCGCGCAATGCTCGAGGAAATACTCACCGTCGATGGTTTCACTGTCGATGCCGCTGCTACAGGAATCGATGGAGAAAGTTTCCTCGATGTGAGTTCGTATGACTTACTCATTCTCGATTGGGAACTGCCCGATACGTCCGGCGTTGACCTGTTGAAGCGCTTTCGACAGAAAGGCGTCGGGGCACCAAGTCTGATGCTGACAGCGAGAAGTCATATCGACGACAAGGAAAAAGGATTCGAGCATGGTGCCGATGATTACTTGACAAAACCGTTCAACGTTCGTGAGCTGCGAGCGAGAATCAATGCGTTGTTGCGGCGTGGTCATTACGTCGAAGATGTGCTGGCATTCAAGAACGTTATGCTCAACATCAAGACGCACGAGGTGTTTGTCGACGATGAACGAGTGACACTACTTCCCAAAGAGTACGCGCTTTTAGAAGCTCTCTTGCGCAATCGAAATCAGATTTTCACGCTCGACTCGTTGATCAATACACTTTGGGATGCCAGCGAAAATGCCACTTATGATGCCGTGCGGACTTGCATGACTCGTTTGAGGAAGAAGATAGATCGCAAGGAGCGACAGTCGATTATCACAACGGTAGTGGGCGTGGGTTACAAAATTGAGGATCGAGAGGGATGAGCTTCCGTGTCGGTTCGATAACAATAGGTTCGTCCGCAAAACACAGAAAGTTGGTTGGCGATGTTATAGGGAGCAGCACTCAGGGGATTTTGCCGGGTATATAGCAAGATGATTGTGTCGGAGGCCGGTTCGTGGCAAGCAACGACAAACTGGTAAAACAGTTGATTGACGGATTGCGGCAGGGCAAGTATGAAGATCCGAACGACAAGATCTCATTGTTATCGGCTGCTCTGGTGGAGAGTAACTCCAGCGTTGAGCAGCTCGTGAGTCTGCTGCGCGCACCACAGATTCCGTTACGGCTTGCTGCCGTGGATGCTTGCCGAGAACGTAAGGAACCCGAGCTTTGGAATCAGTTGGCCTTGCTCGCTGATGACAAGGAGTATTCTGTCCGATCTTGTCTCATTGGCATTCTCAAGGATTGGGGATTCGACCATGAGCCATGCTGCCAGCTCGTCTTGAGACTATTCGAGGATGACGATGATTCGATACGTTCGATGATCGTCCGCCAAACATCAGGAGAAAGTCGGTTTCTCGAAGCGCAGTTAGAGCGACTGAGGACGGACGATAATTACTATGTTCGCTACTCTGCCGTAGGTGCAGTTGCGGAATCTGGCTCAGAGACTGTTGGCAAAGATTTGTTTGATGTAATGCTCAACGATATCGCAAGCGGTATACAGCAACAGTGTGCGGAACTGCTGGATAAGAAGCTCGGGAAGAATTCGCAGCGCAAGAAGATTGAAGAACAACTGCCAACTGACATTACGTTGCTCAGAAAAGCAAAGGGAGTTGCCGAAGAGTTGGACTCGGAAAAGTTTCCGAGACTCAACGAGTGGATTACCAATCAACTGGTTAACGACGTCAACCCTGACCGGTTAAAAGATTTTGGCACCGACCTTACCAATGTTGCCAGCCAGGGTAAGCTCCCCCGTGCCTACGGAGTCGATCACATTCTCGATAAGATTAGACCGATAATTCTTGGCGAACATTCACGCTCGGTTGTTTTGCTTGGCGAAACCGGTGTCGGCAAAAGCGCCATCATCAACGAGCTCGTCTATCAGCTCCAGGAACCGCAAAATGGTGCCTGGAGAGTGTTGCGCATCTCTCCGACCGAATTTCTGATCGGCACCAAGTATGTCGGTGAGTGGCAAAACAAGGTAGCGGACCTGATTAAGACTTGCAAAAAATCGCGCAAGATCCTAATCTACGTGCCGAGCGTCGGTGAGCTGTCCGGAATGGGGCGTTATGAGAACTCGGACGCCAATGTAGCATCCGCGCTGGCGCCCTTCATAGAAGACGGATCGATAATCATCGTAGGCGAGAGCACTATCAGCGAGTACGAGCAAGGGATGGGTTCGATTCCATCGCTGAATCGATTGTTTGAACGCATCCTCATTCCGGAATCATCAGAGGCGGAGACGCGCAAGCTACTTTCGACGATCAGGGACAATTTGAAGGCTAACATCGACGATTCCATGTTGGATAACCTTTACGAAGTGAGCAATCTATTCCTCGGACATTCCGCCCGGCCCGGAAAGTCTGCATCACTTTTGCGCCAGATTACAGATACGCACCCAAGTATGGACGAACCGATTACCAACAGGATGATACTGGATGTAGTGTCACAGTCCACCGGCATACCGACGGATTTTCTTGACGACGATATGCCGCTTGATCTTGCCTCGGTGCGAAGCTTCTTTCAGGAGAGGGTGATCGGGCAACCGGAAGCAGTTGAAACCGTGGTGGATTTGATCACCTTGATCAAAGCCGGTCTG
>CAYTDR010001007.1:0-3298 GCA_964436185.1 uncultured Candidatus Obscuribacterales bacterium
CCACGGACAAGTGAAGCGCTTCCGGAATCCTTGAGTCCTTCGGATGAGAATTTGCATATCGGAGGACTTCTCTTGCCATGTAGTTCGGTGCTGGTACCGCAAGTCGAAGCTGATTTTGCTCCTTCGCGGCAATCATCAACTGTTCTGAATTCAGCACCTTAGAAGCGATCCCTCGCACCGCCTCCTTGTCGACTTGTCCCAGGTATCCTCTGTCAGACTCCGCCATTCCCCACCAGTTATCCTCATAGTCGTTCGTTCCTTCCAGTCCTTCTCCTCTGGGGTTGCCGGCAACAAGATAAGGGCTCATACCCGGAAATTTCAGACAAGTGAATACAGCCTGGAATCTCTTCCCTTCAGCTCCGGCTGCCTTCCGATACTGCTGCAAGAACGGTTTCAACTGCGGCACTTCCTTTTCCAATCTGAGACTGAGGGCGGAAGCGACATCGCTCCTTTCGAGAAGAATCGCTCTCACCCAATTGGACCTGAGCAGCTCTGTCCTCACATTTGGTGGCAGTTTTCCTTGCTCGTATATCGTACACAAGACCTTCAATGGAAGGGTTGTATTAAGAACACTGGCGGTAACCGGTTCAACCAAGTTCATGTCTGGGCACGGATACCCTGGTCCGTCTTTGAAGAAGTTCTCTTGCTCGTCGAAGGAGACCGGATCGATTATGCCGGCAGGTTTCCTGACAAGAGCTGATGCCAGCGCAGAGACAGACCCTTCCGCCATGAGTTTCTTGTTTAGAAAAAGATTCCTTGCTGAAGGAGATAGGTTCGGTCGCTTAAGCATCTTCTCGAATGAGAGTAACGCCGATTTGCAATCCGACTTAATGAATAGATTTGCAGCATAGTACAAAACCGACATATATCCGGCAGACTTCTCATTTACCTTTCGTGCAGCACTTAGCAAGGCATCCTCATCCTGGCGTGAGATCTTCGCTCCTTGCGTGGTGGTTTTGGACAATGCACAAATGAGCCACGGAAGCGATCTGAACTTGCGCCAACTGCTCATTGCCAGGGACGCACTGTCCGTATCTTTGCGCTGAAAAACAGCAAGCCACATGCCCAAATCCGAGTTTCCCACTGATGCCACAGGCAGTGCCTGGATGTCTGTCTCGGAACTCATGTGATCGAGAAGCTTTGTCGAATCATTCAAATCGCGGCCGAACGTTGCAGCGTGACTTGCGACGCTCAACCTATTAAGGATCTCTCGAATCTGACTTTGAGAGTCAACCTTCATGCCTACAAATTGAAGCAGGTCACGAGTTTGTTTATGAATTGTCGACAGAGAGGGGTTCTCCAAGATCGATTCCAATTGCATATACGCCTGTCGAAGCGCAACTAAATCCGACTTTCCTGACGTCACTGTTCCTTTTCGAATCAGAGCTCTTGCCGCCAAATATGGTGCCAGTATATGCCATCGAGACGATGTGTTCTCGCTGATCTTTTTGAAATCCGACGCTGCTTGGTCGTAATTGCCTTTGTAGAACTCCGCGGACGCAGTCTGGTAAGCCCGCTCCGCCTTCAACTCGGCCGCAGTGCTATCCGCGAGCACATCAGGTATACCTGTACCGTCAAATACCTTATCCTGAGCCTGCAACCAGAGTTCAGTCTCCTTGCTCTTAGCACCGTATTTGGAGACATACATCTTCAGCGTCTGGCAGGCACCATCGAACGCACCGGCCGTATAGTTGAGAAACTCGGAGTAATCCGAATATGTTTTGTACATATTTATCTCAGGCTTACTGTCAATAATCTGCGCACGTGCCTTCAACCAATTTTCCCTGGCAGTCAGATGACTGTCGTCATCAGGAGAAGGAATCAGCCGGTCTTTCCACAGTTTGAGAGCTGCCTTTTGTTCGATTGATTCGAGCGGTTGACCGGAAAGATACCGATAAACAACGATCAAATACGATCGCGCAAATGTGGGTCTAATAATTCCCAGTTCCCCCACTGCAAATTTCGTAAATGGAGGATCAGGATGGTCCGAGTATTCGAATACCACTGTCTCGTTAAATGGTCCGCAGGCGAACACGGAAGTGGACGACAGACCGATCACCAGAGCAAGTACGCAAGCAAGCAATCGACGAAATGGAATATTCAGCCTGGCGCAGACAGTCTTTACAACATCCCTTTTCAACAAAAAAAATAGATTCCGGCTAACCATCGCAAAGCCAATCGAAAGTCACGTCAAACGAACCGCACCACTGAGTTATGCCAGTCTACACTAGACCAAAGACTTGCATAACCAATGCACCCGAAACAGGACACACATCCCGGCATAGCGGACATTAGACCTCCTTTCTGGTGTACTTGTTTCTTATCTTTGAGTATGATTGACTTAGATTGAGAGATTTAGCCGACATCGGTTATTTGAAGGTGGATTATCATGGGCAAAGAACAAGTAAAGAAAAAAGAAGTCAAGAAAAAACCAACCAAGACCAAGAAAGAAAAGAAGGTGGCCAAGACTGAGAAGAAACAGGGTAAATAAGGCTGGTCTGACGTTTAAGCCTCGAGACGATCGACTGTATTTGGCTTTCTATAAACCTTATGACGTAGTTTCGCAATTTACATCTGAAGAAGAAAAGCACAACCTCTCGGAATTTGGATTTCCTCCCCTCGTATATACGTTAGGGCGCTTGGATTCAGATAGCGAGGGGTTGCTCATTCTTACGGACGACACCCGGCTCAATGATCTTTTGCTCAATCCAGTCAATGAGCATGCTCGAGTCTATCTGGCGCAAGTAGAACACATTCCTTCGGAGGAGAGCCTGAGACGACTCCAATCTGGCGTGCTGATTAAAGGGCATGCCACCAAACCTTGCAAGGCAGAACGTTTGAATGAAGAACCTTGCTTACCACCACGAACGGTACCAATTCGTTTCCGCAAGAACATTCCAACTTGCTGGATCAGACTGACATTGACGGAAGGCAAGAACAGACAAGTCAGACGAATGACTGCAGCAGTCGGTCACCCCACTTTGCGCCTGGTACGATGGTCGATAGGTGGGCTTGCACTAGATTGCCTAGATCTTGAGCCAGGGCAATGGCGAGAACTTGAGAAAGCACAAGTAATCAGTATGTTGAGCTAGCGCCGTTGTGGGAAGCTTAATAGTGAGCTATTATGATCTTTTCTTAGAAGGTAAAGGGTAGGGGAAATAAATATGTCATCCAACAAAGGTGACAATAAGGGTGGCAAGAAGAACAAGACGAAGCCCACCTACATTGATGGCATTGATGGAAGGCGTCACGTCAACAACAAGATTCTTCGAAATCTAGTCGGCACTCAACCGGCTAA
>CAYTDR010001008.1:0-3294 GCA_964436185.1 uncultured Candidatus Obscuribacterales bacterium
GCTTTTGCGTTGTACGAAAACGATGAGCTCGATTACGTCGATAACAGAAGCTTCTCGACCTCTGATGTTTATCGTTACAAAAACTCGCCTGAGTATCAGAGCGTTCCGCTCTTGCGAGGCACTTATGTCGGTTTCAATGTCACCAAGGCTCCGTTTACCGACAGCCGCATTCGGCGCGCTTTTGCAATGGCGATCGACAAGTCTGTCTTTCCACTTATATTGAGGCGTGGTGAAAAGCCGACATCATCCTGGATTCCTGAAGGATTGTCGGGATATTCGAACAACTCCGGTCTGCCGTACGATGTCGCTGCTGCTAGAAAGTTGCTAAGCGAGGCTGGCTATCCTGAAGGGCGCGGCCTGCCTCCGATTTCTTTCTTGTATCCCAATAGGGAGGACTCGAAGCTCGTGGTGGAGGCGCTGCAAGCCCAGTTGAAGGACAACATCGGGGCGCGCGTAGAGCTGATGAATCAAGAATGGAAAGTCTACCTGGCAACAAGGAAAAACGATCCGCCGCCGCTTTTTCGCGGCTCGTGGAACGCCGACTTCCCGGATTCCGAGACCTTCATGAATCTGTTTACTAGTGGCAACGGCAACAACTGCACACGATGGAAGAACCAGGAGTACGATCGGCTGGTGGCAGAGGCGGCTGGAGAACTCGATAAAGAGCGACGCGCGCAAAACTACCAGCGTGCCGATACAATACTTTGTCGCGAAGATTGTCCGATCGTTCCTCTCTATGTGGCGACGCAGAATATCTTGATGAAGCCATGGTTGAAAGGGTTGTCTTTCAATGCTCTCGACGTTCAGTATTTCAAATCAGTGCGTATCGTTGGCGATACGACTGCAGTTCCTCCGGCAAGCACGGTGAATGGAGGAGCCGGCAAGTGATCGCATTCATCATCAAGAGAATACTGACAGCCATACCCGTTCTTCTCGTGATCGCGTCTATCACGTTCATCATGGTGCGCGTGGTACCAGGTGGTCCGTTCGATGAGGAGCGCAGCTTGCCGCCTGAGATCGTTGCCAACCTGCGGGCCAAATACCATCTGGATGAGCCTGTCTACAAACAATACTTTCTTTATCTCGGGCGCCTGGCGCGAGGAGACCTGGGTGTCTCGTACAAGTACGTGAATCGAACGGTGACAGATATCATCGTCGATGCCTTTCCGGTTTCGTTGCAGCTTGGTCTAGCCGGTCTCGCGATCGCCATACTCGTAGGCGTTCCTCTGGGAACCGTGGCTGCAGTGAATCGGGGCAACTGGCTCGATTTCACTGCTATGTTTGCCAGCACTGCTGGAGTTTCACTACCTACTTTCGTTATCGGCGCGCTGCTCATTTTTGTTTTCGGCATCTGGCTTAAGATTCTTCCCGTAGGACTTTGGGAGTCTCCTGCTCATTTGATTTTGCCGGCGGTTACGCTTGCGTTTGGTCCCACGGCGTTTCTTGCCAGACTGACTCGCGCAAGCGTTCTCGAGATCTTGGAAAAGGACTGGGTGCGGACGGCACGCTCCAAGGGGCTGAGCGAAAACGTCACTATCGTCAAACATGTTCTGCGCAACGCGCTGGTACCAGTCGTGACTGTACTCGGTCCACTGACTGCGATTCTGATCACTGGATCTTTTATCGTCGAGTTCGTCTATGCTATCCCCGGCATGGGGCGGTTTTTCATCACTGCCGTAATCAACCGAGACTATGACCTGATCATGGGGACCACACTGCTCTTCGCTATTTTATTGATCACCACTAACACCATCGTCGATATCATTTACAAGGCGCTCGATCCTCGTATGGAGGTGGATGCATGACCGCGCCAATGAAGCCGCTGAAGCGTGATGCATGGAGCCGGTTAAAGCGAATTCCCAGTGCTTACGTATCGCTATGGGTAGTTTGCGCATTGATCTTGCTTGCCATCGTCTCTCTCGTAAATGTGCCTGTCACCGTCTACTCGTTCGATCAAACTTCGACAGAGCTTCTTGCCAGTCCGTCCCTAAAACATCTGATGGGGACCGATGAGCTGGGACGCGACCTGCTCACCCGCGTTATCTACGGATCTAGGCTTTCTATCAGCATCGGCATAATAACGGCGTTAGTGTCGTTGCTTATCGGAACCGTATATGGTGCTATTGCCGGCTACGCGGGCGGGAAGGTCGACAACCTGATGATGCGCATGGTCGACATCGCATACGCGCTGCCTGACCTGCTGGTGATGATTCTCATCGGAGTACTGGTGGGGCGAGGAACTCAGGGTATCCTCATCGCTCTTGCCCTGGTATCCTGGCGTGGAACGGCAAGGCTCGTGCGCGCGCAGTTTCTCCAGCTCAAGAGCGAAGAGTTTATCGAAGCTGCTAGAGCTGCCGGACAGAGCGACCTCAAAATCATAATGAAGCACCTGCTGCCCAACTCGCTCGGACCGGTAATCGTCGCTATGACCTTCACCGTGCCCGCAGCAATACTCTCTGAATCGACGCTCAGTTTTATCGGGCTGGGACTGTCACCGCCTGCCTGTAGCTGGGGAACCCTGGCGAGCGATGGCTGGCGCTCTTTGAGAACTCAACCGCATCTGATCTTTTTTCCCAGCTTGTTCATCTTCTTTACTGTCCTCGCCTTCAATTCATTAGGCGACGGACTGCGCGACGCAATCGACCCGCGGACTCGTTTGGGTCGAGGCGACAAGTAGAGTTCAGCCGGGTTTCTTGCGATTCTGACCACCAAACCGGAACAACCCGGCACCGGAATACAAAACGTCAACTCTTTTTGATATTCAAAATTTTCGATTTAATCTTTGTTTTAATGTGATTTCACAAATTAGTCGCATTTCATCTTTAGAATTCAAGAAGTCGTCGTAATAGTTCTAGGGGGACTTGGAAATGCCAAGAAACCGTGTTGTTTATGCTCGCGTTGAAGACAACTTCAGTGCTGAGTCACTCAGAAAGATCGTAACCAGGAATCATCCTGCACCAGCTCCGGTAAAACATGCAACCCGCATCACATACAACGAGATCCAGGCGTTGAAGGATACTTCCACTCGCCGCGGCCCCTCGTCAGTGATCGGCAAGTTTTTCAAATCAATCATGTTCTGGTTCTCTCCCCGCCTGTAAAAAGGCCCCTTGCCTCTAAAAAATACTTGCGCGAGTCATACTGAATCGTAAAAGGAGCGATGCAATTGCATCTCCCCTGAGCGGCAGCTGAACGCACTCTCCACGTTGAAGAAGATTCGAGAGCCCAATGGGCGATGCATCAGCATCGCCCATTAGCCGCAATCCATCAGGTTTTCTCAACTGTGAGGACAACCTT
>CAYTDR010001009.1:0-3290 GCA_964436185.1 uncultured Candidatus Obscuribacterales bacterium
GCAGTCGTCAAACCGGCAGGAACCGTCAGAATTGCTCTCATGGGAGACTCTGCCACTGAAGGCTTGCAGGTTCCGATAGAGAAGACTTATGCTCGCCTGCTAGAGAACTATCTGAACTCGCAGAAGTCGAATCCGAAGGTCAGATACGAAGTCCTCAATTTTGGATGCTCCAGCTATTCGAACGGTCAGGAGTTCGCATACTACAAGACTCTAGCGGCACGCTATAAACCGGACTATGTAATCGTTCTCTACTCCCAGGGCGATGCGCTGGAGAATTGTACTAACCCGTTCTTTCGTAAGAATGCGGAACCTCGGCTCTACTTTTATTTCGACAACAACAAACAGTTGAGGGTCGACACGTCCGTCCTGGCAATGAACTCGGACAAACTCCATATCTCGGATTTGGATAAGTTCCTCAAGACCAATAGCCGCATCTGTGGTGTTTTCAGTCAGACCAATCTGGCGCTTATGCTCAACGAGAAGTGGTATCAGCGCATTCGAGGATGGACTCTGAAAGGTCTTGATATTGTCTCCGGTCGCAAAGATCGAAAAGCGCTCGTCAACAAGGAAGCGGAAGAACTGCCGTCCTTGCTTGGATTGCCGCAAAATACCGATGCGAAAATTCCGGTGTATATGCCCCAGGTAAATGCCGACATTACCGACGCCGTACTGGATAAATTTGGAGAGGCTGTGCGCACCGATGGTGGTGACTTCGTCGTGATGACGTTCCCCTCCCTGGATAAGGCGGGCGAATATAACGCTCAGATCGAACGGCTGAAGAAGTTTGCACAAAACAAAGACTTTGGTTTTCTCGACCTGACCAAGCCATTTAAGAGCTCGCCAAAGGTCAAGAGTCTCTTCCTTGCCTATCACTTTTCCGAAGACGGACATGATGTCACCGCTCGAGAGTTGACCAAGTTGGTTCTGTCTGCAGAAAGTAAGAAGGCCGCTAAGTTGCAAGCTGAGCCGTCCCACGCGTCTCTCGAGTCTGCAACCACAAGATAGCTTATTTATTCGACGAGCAGCAGGTATCGAACCTCAGGCGCTGCTCATCCAGGTTGCGCAGGTAGCTGATCTGCACCAGCGAAGGGACTCGTTGATTCGACGAATATCATCTCTCTGAACCGCAAACGCCACTGAGCCGGTTGCCCGGTCGTTAATCTGCACCAGAAAAGGGACCTCCGCATCAAAATGCGTCTTAGTCGCGAGGCCGCTTGGTCGAACTCAATGCTTCCAGCGCCCGTTTACGAGCGATAGAATGATCGACGATAGGCTCAGGATAGGTGTTTCCCAATTGAACATTGGCCGCATCTAGTATCGTAGACGGTGCCTTCCATGGTTTGTGAATCCACTTGGGCGGGAGCGCTGCCAACTCAGGAACCCAGCATTTTACGTACTCGCCATCCGGATCGAACTTCTCACCCTGCAGCTCCGGATTGAATATTCTAAAGTATGGTGCTGCGTCAGCCCCACATCCTGCGGTCCACTGCCAGCCCAAAGTGTTGTTGGCCAGGTCAGCGTCCACGAGGGTATCCCAAAACCATTTAGCACCCTGTACCCAGGAGATGAGCAGGTCCTTGGTGAGAAAGGACGCCACTATCATGCGCACCCGATTGTGCATCCAGCCTGTGTGCCAGAGTTGACGCATGCCTGCATCGACAATCGGATATCCGGTTTTTCCTTCTTGCCAGCTCTTGAGCAGTTGTTCGTCCGCAATCCATGGAAAGCTCTCGAACTGTGCACGCAGTGGGCGGTCGCACGTGTCCGGATTATGGAAGAGGATGTAGTGAGCAAACTCTCTCCACCCCAGTTCTCTCAAATAAGCAGTGGCACCCTGCCGTTTGGGCGACGAGTTGGCAGCTGCATTGCATGCCTGCCATATTCTATGCGGACTGATTTCGCCGAAATGCAGGTGAGGAGACATCATTGACACCCCATCCTTATATGGAAGATCTCGGCTTGCACCATAACCTTCCATGATCTGACCGGCGAACTCTTCCAGTCGAGCCTGTGCACCCGCTTCCCCGGGCGTGAATGATTCGCGAAAGCCGGTAGCCCAATTGATTTTAGGTTCTAGCTCTAGTTCTTTCAGTGCCAGAGAGTCAAGCTCAACATTCGGAAACGGAAGAGACTCCGGCGGATCCTGCAACGGCTGTGCATGGATCTCGGACGAAAGATGTTTCCAAAACGGCGTAAACACCTTGAAAGAGCCTCCTTCACGATTAGCTACGGAAGCAGGTTCGTGCAAGAGTCCGGAGTTCGTTGAGGAGATTTCTATTCCTTCTGCAGACAGCGCTTCTTCAACAGCGCCTTGCTGCGCCAGTCCGACTGGATCGTACCTTTTGCTAAAAAAGATTGAGCGAGCGTTTGCTGTTCGGGCTAGCTCTAGAAGAACCTCAACGGTAGTGCCCTGGCGAATAATTAGTTTCGAGCCGAGACCACTAAGCTGTTCTTGCAATCTATCGAGGGATTGATGCAACCACCACCTGGTTGCGGCTCCTGGTGCCCACTGACCTTCTTCGTCGGGGCTCCAGACAAATACCGGTATGACAAACGGGTTACGGGCGGCTGCCGACAGGGCCTGATTGTCCGACAGTCGAAGATCGTTTCTAAACCATAATATGCCGATGGATTGATTCACAATGTTGCATTACGAATGAAACTACTGGAGCTCAGCGATACGCTTTTTGCCTTCTTTGATGACAACCGGCTCATTGCTTATGACTCTGGTTTCGTACAGATATCCCTTGGGCAGGTGGATGTTGAAGATCTTAGTGAGGGCTTTGTCGATCTCCTCGTCGTTCTCTTCATTCGGCTTCAGCGCGCCTTTCAAGTCGCCGAGCAGTTTTCGCATGCGCATATATCTGTCCTTTCTAAGCCTATCCTTTTCCTTTTCATCTTTTTCAATGGTGTTCTTGAAAGTGAGTTTCGGCATTCTCTTCTACTCCTGTGAGCTGGACAGTTCAATGGTCCGGGACAACAGTCTCTGTTGATCCACAGCTGGACTCAATGCGTTTATGCCTGGGCACACGCTGGCGCCAGTTTATCGTTCAAATTATAGACAGCGGGAATCGCAGTAAGATACCAATATCCATAAGACGATGCATAAATTCAAATGCATATTAGAACTTCCTCTGATTTGAGGTCGTGGGAATGCTCGGGTCGCAGGTTAGATTGATTTCGTGATTTTCAGTTGAGGCATCTTCGTCTGCAATGCCTTCAAACCCTCTACAGTGAACGTTTTAGTGGGGAAATACATTCCGCAAAGCGTCAATGATTTGAGATTTTTG
>CAYTDR010001010.1:0-3289 GCA_964436185.1 uncultured Candidatus Obscuribacterales bacterium
CCCACCCGCAGCTCCCGGACGCGTTCTTCAGCCGGAACGTCATCCTGATCGTCAGCGATAAGCCGGGCGACGGCACCATCGGCGTCAACATCGCATGCACGCCGCGGCCGGACGGGTTCACCCTCGGTGGTCCGGTGCCTGGCCTGGCGCTCCTGGTGCGCAAGATCACGGACGAAACGAAGGACACGCTGACGCCCCTCGCCGACACCGGCTACGGCATCACCGACATCGGCCAGGAGACGCCGGACGGCCCGCTCGAGCCCGCCGACCTGCTCGCCATGCCGGACAGCACGAAGCTCCTCGGCTACGCCGGCTGGGGTGACGGTCAGCTCGACACGGAGATCAGCATGCGCGGCTGGGGTTTCTCGCCCCGCACGCTGGACGAGATCATGGCCCAGCCGCCCGAGCAGCGCTATCAGTTCGCCCTCGCCGGTGCCCAGTTCGCGGAGTAACCGAGGCGGCGTTCGCTCGCTAGCCACATACCCGCTGTACATCTGACCTGAAACGCCCGGGATGGTTCGAGCCCAGTGCTTGGATCCTCCCGGGCTTTTGGGCTTTTTTTGCGAGAAAACAGACAACTAGAACATATCGTAGAAATTTGACGCTTGGCAAGCTCGGCAATACAGCTGACGTTGTGGGTGCCGATTAGAGGGTCAAAAGGCAGGAAAATGTCCAAAGCATCGAGAATTCCATAAGAGGAGGAGCTTGAAAGATGATTTGCTTGATCCGGTCTCACGGAATTTAACGACGGTTGCACTCCGATATCGAACGAATGATGGCTTATGGGTGGAAAGGAAATAAGACGAAAGAGGTCAGGAGGGCATCCGATGCCCTCCGCACTCAACAAACTTCCACCAGCACCACTTCGATCTTGGGAATCGAGTCCCAGTCGTCAATGCGGAGGTCGGACACCAGACTGTACGTGTCGTACCACTCGTTTTCAAGCTCCCAGGGGCGATCATTGAGGGCGTTAAGAAGCCCATCCCAACCTTTCCCCATGACCTTATGGCTGACGACTTTGTAGTCGACCTCTTTGACTACAGAGCTGGTGTGGTTGCAGCATGGGCAGACCTTCATTGTCGTCTGGTCGGTCACCTCGACAAAGACTGTTTCACCTTCGTTGGGCGTAGTGGTCAGGTCGGTTCGCATTTCGACCAATTTGTTGCCGCAAGCGAACAGCAGAACCAACAGTGGTCTGTCGATGGTGGACATTGGTTGCCCTCGGTTTGTGATTGGACCTGGCAAAAGAGGGACGATGCCGTATCATGCATCGTCCCCCTCTGTTGGCTAAATCTCGTCGCGTCCTTGGTCGCGGTTTAGTTCGAGCTGGCGTTCGATTCGACTGTGGTTGCCGGCTGTTCCACGCCCACATTGAAGTGAGCCGCCAGCTCTCCGAAGCTGCCGAACGTTTTCGTTGGCTTCACAGTCTTGGTCTTGGTCGGGGCGCTATGAATGGCTTTCCGCCGTACCGGCTTCGCAATCGGTGTGACGAGCTTTGGAGCTGACACGACAGCCGCCTGAGTAGGAGCCGGCTTGCGCTCGAAGGTTTCACTTCGAGGGGCGGGCGTCTTGCCACGATTGAAGTGGCCACCGCTGTCATTGCCTCGGTCGCCGCTGCCGGAGACTCGACCCTCCGGACGTGGGGCACGCATGCTCAGGCTCACCCTGCCAGTGTCGCTATTAATTGAGCTGATACGAGCCGTTACGGTGTCACCGACCTGGAAAACTTTCGGTGAACCGCCTTCCAGCGGAGTCTGTGTGATGTGCAACAAGGCGTCCATGGAGCCGATGTTGACGAAGTAACCGAGATTGTCTACCACCGAAACGACCGGACCTGTCACTTCCTGGCCTTCGGAGAGAGACGACAGGAAGCTCTGTCGTTCGTCTTGCATGGCGGCGGTGCGGCTGACGACCAGCTTGCCGCCACGATCGTTGGCGTCGCACTCGATGACTTTGACTTCGATGGTCATGCCCTTCTGGTAGACGACACCGCGTGGTGTCTGCGAACCGGGCAGGAATGCGCGAAGCCCTTCCAGAATTGTGTTCAGACCGCAGGGACGACCGTCGCGGTTGGTGGCGACCTCGACGACGGTGACACTGACAGTGGCGTTGCTGGCCATCCACTCGGCGGCTTTGACCCAGCGCGGGTCTGGTCGGCGGCCTGCGTTTGGTGCGCGTTTAACTTGTTCGTTGGTCGCTAATTCGACTGGATTGCTCATTCGTGGTCCTTGGTAGTGGAGAGTTTTGGAACTTTGAGATCATCTGTTTTCTCGCTTTGATCCAATTTGCAAATCACCATTACGAGGTTCATCAAAGCTGCTCTTGGCGCTTTTGATAGACCTGTGATACTAGTGGTTTGTTGATTCTTAGCGGAATTCTGGATGCAATTGAGAGTTAACAGACATAAGCAGACCCTAGTCCTGAATGACGATGAGAGTCAAGCTGCTAGGGCGTCGGTTTTGCGCACGAGTTTCGAGATGACACTGTCTTGATGGCATAAGAGCGCGAAGTTATTTATGTGAGACCTAAGACTTCTGATATGGGCATTCTTACTGAGAGCTGATTTTCTGCTGTCTACCGATTGCTCAAATGGGTCCGTTAGCAATATGGATCACGCATGAATAGAACATCGTTGATCCTCAGTTGCAAAACCTTGGCGCGTTTCCTGGAATATCACGAATGAAAAAGACTCTGCCATTGAAGCGGTCAACTGCAAAGGAGCGGGCAGTAGTGTTAGAGGTGCCGTCCTCCCTTAACTTCGAATTTGCGATGCCGACAACAAATCGGCCGTACACCCCGAGTTGAATATGTATCTGGTCTGACAAAGTTCCTAGGAGCGCTGCTAAAGGCCACTTGGAGATGAATTGTCCATTGTTGTCTATCTGTAGCAGTACGCAGTCGTCACCATTCGAATAATCAATGCCCATGACAAACAAGCAATCGTCTTTCGGACTGTAACACATTCCTCGTGGATCAGAGCACTCCAGCGGTCCATTGGCACTTCCGGTCCATGATTTTTTCTTCTTGTCATAGGCATAGAGATGGTTATTGACGAGCAAACGCAAGATCTCTCGTTTGGTATCGTATGCGATACTATGAACATTCCGTAAGTCCACATTCGGGGGTGAAAGCAGCGAACCCGTCTTGTTTCTCGTTACATCGTATTGCATTAACCCCTCTTCACAAGTCAAATACCAGTTCTTGTCGGAAGTGCTTGGAACGCCGGTAAAAGCCTGATAGTTCAACTGACTCAGGGTGTTGACACGTGGTCCTCGGGGCGTGATTTTGC
>CAYTDR010001011.1:0-3282 GCA_964436185.1 uncultured Candidatus Obscuribacterales bacterium
CTCTTGCAGTTTCGCTTGCACACCTTCAGCAGAATTATCCGGAATTGTCTTACCGTTAATTGCTACCTGACCCTTGGTATCGACATCGATCATCAAGGTCTTGGTCCTGGAGTTCTCTTTCTTGGCGTGAATAGTCTCAGGCGGTTTGATTTTAAGCTCAGACTTGTCGATCAATGGAGCAATCAGGATCATGATTACTAGAAGAACAAGGAATACGTCTGTAAGCGGCGTTATGTTGATGTCAGTGAAGGATTCACCGACCGCTCCCATAGACATACCTAATCACCCCCAGACAAGCTACAAAATTAAGCACGAAACAACTCTCTCAAACGCGATTAACGCGTATGTGCAGGTTCTTCACTGACAGCGAAGCTGAGGAACAACAGTTTCAAAAGCTGGAAGTCATCGTTGAAGCGCTTGACGGTGTTGGTGTACCAGTTGTTGAAGATAACTGCCAGGATGGCGACGATCAGTCCATAACCTGTCGCGATAAGAGCTTTTGCAACACCTAGTACGACCGTTGATGTACCGCCACCGGATGCACCTAGTTCGTCCAGTGTGAACACGACGCCGACCACAGTTCCGAACAGTCCGAGGAACGGACAAATTGCTCCAACCGTACCGAGGATCGCAAGATGTTTTTCCAGTTTGCGTGATACGAGACCGACTGTGATGTCGAAGGCTTTGGAGAAGTCTTCCTTTTGCTCAGCCAGGAGACGAACACCCTCTTCTGCTACCTCACCGATTACTCCACCCAGACGAGAGCATGTAGCCTGCGCCTTCTGGAGGTTATTGTTCTCCAACTCACGTTGGAGCTGGTGAATGAAAGCCGTGACGTCTCTACGATTCTGTTGATAGTACAGATGTCGCTCTACGATTACTGCCAGAGTTGCCACCGAGCAGAGTGTGATCGGTATCGAAGAGAACCAATCTGTAATCATGAACTCGATGAAGTAGGTAAGAAATTTGTTCTCCATTTGTTCTCCTAGATGCGATCAATGCTGCTGAAACGGAATGGTAGCCACAAGAGTTTATCAGAATCGGCGGAATACGCCTTGTCCACCACCCTTGAAGACGTTGTAATCAAAGGTGAATTGAATATCAACATCCTCCGGAGCCCCCTCTGGTAGCGGGCGGAACGGTGCGGCATTCTGAATAGCCTTCAACGCCGCCTGGTCAGCAATGGACACGCCTGAACCCGTAACAAGCCGGAGGTTGGACATTGTACCGTTACTGTGGACCTTGAATACAACAACTACACGTTTACTTTCGTTACCTTTGGGTGGGAACCAAGCTCGCTTGATTCTTCGTTGCAGATCGGCCATGTATGGTCCGAAGTCAACATCTTTCTGTGCTGCGACTGACGGACGTCCCGGTTTGGCGCCAGCATCAGGATTTCCTTCGGAGCCTTGACCGCCTTGACTGCCGGCATTTCCAGGAGAACCGCCACCACCAGGGCCACCGCGCGGGACTGAAGGAGCTACGGCCAATCCTTGTCCACTACTACCACCATGAGAGCCTCTGCCTCCTGGTGAACCACCGCCTCTGGAAGGAGCTGGTCCGGGAGCAGGGTCGCCACCGCCGGCCTTCTCTCCACCACCGCCACCACCTGACAGAACAGGAGATGGTGCTGGTCTCCCGCCGCCACCCGAGGTGCCACGGATTGAGGAGATTGGGGCTGGAGCGCCCATGTTGGAGATCGGTCCGCCAGAAGTGGCAATTCTTGGTGCAGGAGCGGCGGCCGAGCCTACTTTACCAATCGATAGGGGAGCGGCCACGGGGACCGGACCCGCTTTTGGTGAAGCGGCAGGTGCAGCGAACGGATTCGGCATGCTGAAAGGCATTTTGGTCATCGCCTTAGGAGCTGGGGTTGGCGATGGAGTTGGAGAAGGTGTTGCAGCGGCCCGCGGCGTCGGTCTGGGAGTCGGTTGTGCCGTCGGTGTGGGCGTGGGCATCGGCCGTGGTGCAGGTTTGGCAGGCGTCGGCTGAGCTGATGGTCTGGGCGCCGGTGCTGGAGCTGCAGCTTTTTGCGGCTGCGGCTTGGGAGTAGGTTTGGCTGCGGGCGTAGCAGGCTTCGGTGTCGGCGCTGGTTTCTGAGCTGGCTGAGCAGCTTTTGCCGGCGCTTTGGGAGCTGGTGAAGGTGGTGATACCTTCTTTCTCGGATCGTGCTTACCGCGGTTCTCTGAATTGTGTTCCGCTCTTCTCCTTGACTTGATCTGCTTTTTGACTTCGGGTTGGTCTTGAACAAACTCGATGTCAGTGACCTGCACTTTAGGTGGAGGCGGAATCAAGAAGAAGAAAGCGAGGATAAGACATGTCAACATTATGGCGACATGGAAAAGATAGGAGCCGCTTGTCGCTTCCGGCATCTCCATAATCACATCAGCGTAGATATGTTTGCGCTGTAATTTCGCTGCGTGATCGTAAGCATCGCGCATCGTATAAGCCATGAAGGCGATGAAAAGTCCAATGAGAACGAGTGATGCTGGGGAGCCTACGGTAAACTCCATCAGCGAGGCAATTAACTGTCGGTTTGGCCGCATCTGGAAGTTTTGTCCAAAGTCATACAGCCCCTGCAAAATCGGATGATTGAAGATCATTCCAACGAAGACAAGCAGGTTGCATATTCCAGCGCCGAGGAAGAGCATCCCCTTACGGTTTTCGCCGTTGTACATCTGTCCCAGGCCCGGCATGACTGAAAGAAGACCTGCAGTGGTCGGATCTTTTTGCGGGTTCATATTCGCTGTAGTCATTTAAGTAGGTATCCAGTCCTTTCCTGTAGTCGTCTCCATCCGCTCGTTCGAAGAGACAACTGACTGCTGACAATTAATCGGGACCATCCGACCGAACTCTTATTATTCGTTATTGCGATCCTGGCATGCTCACAACGACGGAGAATAATCTCCAAAGTTTCTCTGAACCTACTTCGCATTTGTATTAACGTTTTGTAAGTATAGCACCTTTAGATTTTGCTTCAAACCCATAAGGTGTCCATAAAAGCGATAAATCAACGATAGAAACAGGACATCGAAAACGCATACAACCGGACCGGGATGGTCACTGATTAACATCACTATAATCCCTGCAGGAGCATTTGAGCACGGACCTTAGACTCAATCGGCTTTCCGTGTATCCCCGGGAAGAATCCTAGGGTTTACCCTGTTTCTTGTTGATGGAAGATCGCGTTGTCGGATTTCTGTGAGAAATGCAGCCGATCTGTGTGTCCCGGAACCCGCACCACAAGCGGTATCGGGGAAAATCAAAGATGCTCCTTCGCGATAG
>CAYTDR010001012.1:0-3282 GCA_964436185.1 uncultured Candidatus Obscuribacterales bacterium
GAGATCACCTATCATCGCGAGTCGGGTGTTTTGCTCGAAGCTACTGAAATCGATGGGTCTGAGCGTAACATAACTAAGATCGTGTCTAAAGTGGAATCAATACTTCAAAGCGAAGTTGGGTGCGCTCAGCGAGACGTTGGAAATTTCTGCGCGGCGTTATCGGAACTTTGTCATAATGTTCGGGATCACAGCGAAGGGCGTGGGATCGCAGTTGTGCAGGTCTATAAAAAAGGAAACGGGAAGCGATTTGTGGTTTTGGGAGTTGCAGACAACGGTAGAGGAATCAGAGCAAGCCTAATTGATCGCTATGCGTCTTCAACGATAGGTAGTCATAAGACAGCGATCAGATCAGCATTGCAGAAAGAGTTCTCGCGACTTCCAGACAGAGGGTATGGGCTCTTCCGGGTCAAGCAAATTGTCAGCAAATACGACGGCAGTCTGACGATCAGATCTGGCAATGCCCGATTGTTATACAGAGATAGGTATACCTTTTTCAATACAGCAAGTTGGCTAGGGACTCAGGTGGGTATTAGCCTAAGTGCTCCCTAAAAATACGACAATGTTTAAGAACTCGCTGCAATGGTATACACTTTTCGTGGTGGACGCGCGTGGCGGGATTCATGATTTTACGAGAAGCACCTATCTTGATTGAACCAAAAGACTCTCTATTGATAGGGCGGGACTCAGCGAAAAGGCATCGGGAGAAACTTTCGAAACGTCTTGAACAGCAGTCAAATACTGAATCGATAGTGCAGCTTGATTTTCAACATGTAAAGCTAATGGATTACTCCGCTGCTGATGAGCTCGTTTGCAAGTTGCTGCGCCGACTAACCGGCGGCGATATTGACGGTAAGTTCCTTGTACTTCTCAATATAAATGATCAGAGCAAAGAGAATATCCAAGCGGCTCTTGAGCTCCAACAGCTAGCATGCATTCACATTACGCCGAATGGGGAGAGGCAGCTGTTAGGCAAGATAAGTCCAGAACTAGCAGAGACCTACGAATTGGCTGTGAAATTGGGACGAATAACTGCACGGGACTTAGTGCGTGAAGCTGGGTTGAAGATTAGTGCTGGTGGTAATCGGCTTACTCGACTGAAGCAACTGGGGCTTCTTGCGCTAGCAGAATCGGAAGCAGTGGAATCAGGCGGTCGGCAAAATATATACACTCCTGTTCGTTAAGCATCATTTGCGCTATGCGCGATAGTGCTGTTATGAAGATTTTGTTAAAAGCGCGTCCACCGTGAACAGTGGATGCGCTATAATGTGTTTGGTCGGAGAAATTTGACCAGGAGCATTAGTGACATAGGAATTAGTATGAGCGAGTATTTTGGCACCCCAGGTTTTGTTTTTTGGCCGGTGGGAAATGGTGATAGCACCAGTATTGTCGTAACTGACGAAATCGTCATGCAAATTGATCTTCATCACATGTGCAAATCAAACGATGAAGAGGACGCCTGTCACCCGATTGTAGACTTGCTCTACGACAACCTTCCTAAGCGTGATGGTAAGCCGCATCTTTCTGTCTTGTGCATCACACACCTCGACAAAGATCACTGCCAGGGGTTCATCGATCTTCTTGATCGAGTCACAATCGATGAAATTTGGTTTACGCCCAGGGTGCTGGACGACGAAGACGATGCGCTTTGTGAGGATGCTGTCGCGTTCAAGGAAGAAGCTATTCGACGTGTAAAGAAAGCAATCAAGGATGGAGTGCATCTTGATGCTGGTGATCGCGTTCGGATTCTTGGTTGGGCTGATCTCTTGCTGGAAGATGACTATGAAGGGTTTCCGAGCGAGCTTTTTTCGGTCGCTGGCAGCACGATATCAACTCTTGCAGGTGAGGATGTTAGCGAAGTTTTCAGAGCCTTTGTGCATGCGCCGTTCAAAGACGACATGGACGGCGACCGCAATGAAACGAGCATCGCGTTGCAAGTTCAATTGAAGGATGGCGATGCGCACTGCTGCGGCCTTTTTTTTGGGGATCTTAACTATCCGGTCTTGAAGAAGATCTTTGAACATACGGCTGACAAGCAGTTCCTTGAATGGAATGTGCTGTCGACGCCACATCACTGTTCAAAGAGTGCGATGTACTGGAGAGATACCCGAGACAGTGAAGAAACGCTGCGAAAAGACATCCTCGATGCTCTTCGCGATGTTGCGTTGAGCCCTGGATATATTGTTTCTAGCTCTGAAAAAATACCAGCGCGTAACAGTTCTGGTGACAACCCGCCGCATGCCAAGGCAAAAGCGCGGTACGAAGAAATCGTTCCCGACAAGTTCCTGTGCACGCACGAGCACCCGAACGAGGATAACCCGGTGCCGATTGAGTTCAAGTTTGAGGATGGAAGTTTGACTTATGATGAGCCAGCGGATGACGATAAGTCGGTGGACAGAAGCATCGCCGCGTCGATAAGTATCCTCCAATCGTCGAACACGCCACAGTCGCATCGAGTGGAGTTCGGATAAGAATCGATGGAACCAGGTTGGAACTGGGCGATTGCCCAACTAAAACATCTTGAGATCGTATCAGAGGGTCGGTTCGAGATCGTTCAATTCGAATCGTTCGGCGATGGAGATTACCTTGGCATCGAGGTTTCACTCAGTACGAGCCATATTAAAACGACAGAAGGCATTCAATTAAACGCTCGCGAGCGATTTCTTATCTGTTTAGCGAACGACTTTCCTCTGAGCCATCCGTGGGTACGCGTAGATCATGACCGATTTGCCGGATTGCCTCATGTGCAAAAGAGGAAACAGATTTGTCTTTACAGAAGTGTAGCGACTGAGTGGAATCCGTCAGCAGGGATCTACGGTGTCATAGAGCGTATTGAGCACTGGTTGACCCGAGCTGCTTCTGGAACCCTCGTACCGGCCATAGGACCGGTGCATCCGCCAATTGCGTACAGATCTAGAAAAGCCAAGGATGCACTTATTATTCGAGAGCCTGCTCCTGTCACGAACGGAACCCCCTGGATTGGTCTGACGAGATTGAGCGAGAAGCTTCACGATCGCGTCGATCTTGTCGGCTGGGTCGAGACAGAAAACACAAATCAAATCGAGTCAGCTGAGTTTGCTGGTGCGGCCGTGTTGCTTTCGACGGCGATGCCTTTTGAGTATCCTGGCTCTTTTGGCGGACTTTTGGATTGTCTTGAACCTTCGGGAATAACGTCCGAAATGCTTTTTGGAATTATCAGCTCAGCTGCGACATTCAACAAGGGAAACGCACCTACCTATGTGATTATCGGAACGCCTATGAGACGGAAAGAAAGTGAAATGGTAC
>CAYTDR010001013.1:0-3268 GCA_964436185.1 uncultured Candidatus Obscuribacterales bacterium
TTTACTTTGCTTGCCGCTGTCACATTCTCATTGAAGAAACGGGGCTTGCCTAGCAAGGAAAGCGCCGGCCTAAGCTGCTCAAAGAGAGCCTGATCCCCGCTTGCCAGAATCAGCATGGTGGCATTCTCAGCACCAATTGCGCCACCAGTAAGTGGATAGTTGACATAGCGAACTTGTTTGCTCGCGCAAAACTCATGCGCGGCACTGACAAACGCCGGGCTTACTGTCGACATGTGACAGATGAAGGCAGTCTGGGAATGCCGAGACAGCGATTGGGCAAGCTCCGAAATAATAGGCAAGTCATCGCCGTTCTTCCCGCAGCAGACAATAACTCCGTCTAAGTCACCATCCCCGACAAGAGCAGACAAGTTGTCTACCAACTCCGCATCAGATTCCTTCCAAGCCAGCCGGCATTCATCTCTGAATGCACCGGTCGTTCCTCGATCGTGCACACGCAAGACCTCGACGGGTTCGACGTTGCGCCAGTGCCTGGCCATGGGCGAAGCCATCAGTCCTAACCCGCCGACGACTCCCACTCTCAACTTAGCGGATGCCATTTTTCACCCCTAGTGATCTATTACAGTCTTATTTACCACTCTTGTAGAAGGACAAAAATGAAGTTGCCTCATGTGGGGAGGGGTCCCTCATAAAGCAACTATTGCTGGCATAACTTTTAATCGAGCTTACAAAAACATCTTTGTTTGATAGGAGACAAAAGAATGAACTTCGAAAACCAGAACGTTAATCCTCATCCAATATTCGCTGAGCTAAATCCTTCAATCTCTCGGCCTGGCTGTAGCTGCTTCTTGGTCCCCTTGTATCCAACTCATCGATTTTTCTCGACAGTGTCGGTATTGCCTTCATCCCTTCAGTAAGCAACTGTGACTCTGCCTGCATCCTGGCAACTAATCCACCGTTTTCCAAGTTATCGATTAAACGCTCGATCTTTCGCTCGTAGAGAACCTGTTCCACCTGTTGTTTGGTAAGCAGCTTGCCATCAGCCGATCCTTCGATTGGAGGGACCGAATTATTTCTCACGAAATAGTCCTCCATTGTTGTTTGTTCATCGGAGTCCGACTCAACATCGTCGGTGACGGAGACTGAGTCCACGTCATCGGAGTCTGAATCCGCGTCATCCCTGGCAGTGCTCGAGGCACGTTTTGCGTGTTCCTCATTGTGTATATCAGTGAACAGGTCCTCCAGGAGCGCCCTATCCGATTTAAAGCCGTTATTAGTAATATTGCTCTCGTTTTGCTTCGAGAGTTCTTCTGTGACACCCGGAATTTGACAATCAAGAAAAGTCAACTGCGAAGAACTAGTTGCAACGCTGAACGACTCACCACTTTCGATACCAAATTCGCCATTCGTCATTTCTTTGAACCTCCCAACCGAGTGCAAACAGAATAGCGCCGAATAATTGAAGAATCCTTGCAGCGAGATTCAAGATTCGCAGTTAGTCCGGCATCACGAGCTGGAACCACATACTATCAATGTGCCAGGGCCGCAGAGTTGAGCGCGCCCGAATATTCAGACGATTAGGGACTTCAACGCGTCGCGCGATTCTTCTCTCGACATAGGAAGAAGGAGCCAGAAGGTGCTACCGCCGCCGTCCTTGCTTTCAACTCCGAGTTGCCCGCCGTGCAGATCGACAATCTGCTTGCAAAAAGCCAGACCGAGTCCTGATCCTGAGACATGAACACCCTGATCGTCTTTTACCTGGTGAAAACGATCGAAGATCTTCTCTTGTTGATCGAGCGGAATTCCGCGCCCCTGATCGATAATCTCCACCTCTACATATGCACCGCGCCGCCGGCTACGAACCACCAGCGGTGCACCAATCGGACTGTACTTTACTGCATTGCCGAGCAAATTCTGAAACACCTGAATCATCTTATCCGAATCCAGAATCAATATGTCCCGCTCGATCTCCAGCGTCACTTGCAGCTTGCGCTTATTAGCCAATTCGCTGATAAACTCGAAGCTAGTCTCTACGAGATCTTTCAGGTCGATCTCGCGATAGGAAAGCTCCAATTTTCCTGCATCCATTTTTTCCAGATCAAGAAGATTATTGATCAAGCGGATCAGGTGGCTGAGCGTGCGGTTCATCGTCGCGACTCGAGGCGTGCCTCGCTCATTCAGCGTACCGTAAAGTCCGGTTCCGAGTACTTCAACAAATGTCTGTACTGATTGCAACGGCGAGCGCAAATCATGGCTGATCATTTGCGCGAAGTCGCGTTTCAAGTCCTGCAACTCTTTCTGCTGCGATACATCATGCGCCACACAGAAGAAGAGCTCATGTTCGCGCGACCAGAAAACTGTCCAGTGCATCCACACCACGGCACTGTTAGTTGTCACCATCTGAATATCCAATTCGGCAGAGAGTTCTGGAGATGCCTGGCAATTGGAGAACCGGCTGGCAATGCCTGGCCAGTCGTCCGGTTTGCAGAGGTTCGAAAGACTGACACCAAGGTAGTGCCTGGGACCCCAGATACGTGCGGCTTCATCACTAACCTTAGTAAAAGTGAGTTCCTTACTTAGCGAACAGATAACAGAACGCACATTACCAACCAGAGCCTGATCTTTTTTGCGCGCATCTGTGATCATTGACGCCATCGCATGAAACTCCTTGTCCAGGACTGCTATTTCGTCATCCTCGCCCTCGAGCAAAGGTTCTAGCTCCCGATCGCTTTTCATGTTTTGGACGTTGTTTACGATCGCCGAAATACGATCCGTGATTCCCTTACTGAAGTAGTTCGCAAGACAGATAGCAATCGCTATATTCAATCCGATGCCGGCTGCCACACAAAGGTTGAGCAAGAGAATCGAATTTCTGGTCGAGAGCGGCATGGCGCCCTGCCGCTCGATTTCCCGCTGTGTAATCTCCTCGCCGATTTTCATGAAAGTCTTGTGGTGATTTGCCAACTTCTGCGGGTAGATCGCACCAGCAAAGGGCTGCTCTTCTTCGTAGGCACGCGCAGCCTGGCAAATATCTCGATAACCAGTTAGAACTGCCTTTTTCAGTCGCTCGACATTGCGCTTCTGAACTTGATCGTCATCAACCAGATTGCTGATCAAGCTCACCGTTTTCAGGGCCTTATCGTTGATGACGGTAAAATTGGATTCATTAACAGGTTTCTTCGTCGCAATGGAAAGCCCAAATTGCTGGAACGAGTCCCAGATACTGTTTAACGTCGCCTCTGTCTCCGCCATGATCAACTTGGATTTGAGCGCTCTTTCGGTCGTTGAGGCGGCCTGATTAAAGAGGAAT
>CAYTDR010001014.1:0-3266 GCA_964436185.1 uncultured Candidatus Obscuribacterales bacterium
TTCAACGCCTTGATTAGCTGCTTTGACCAACGCATCAAGGCATAGGTTGTTGATTTCGCGAAGAATTCCTCCTGCGGCTAGAAATAATTGTGTGTAAGCGCCTTCTGTAAATATCTCACTGGTGCACCCGACCAACGATAAGTGGTGCTGGACATACTCTTTGGTTTGCTTCTTTGTTAGCCCTTCAAGACCATATCGGAAGCCCATTCGTTGGTAAAGTGCTTCGCTTCCCATGCCCTTTAGTTTCGTACGAAGCCACAGTTGGCCCAAGAGAACAAGTGTCACTGCAGACTTTCGATCCATCTCCGTGTTCGTTAGAAGCCTGATGTCTTCCAGAGTTCTCCAGTCCAGTAGATGCGCTTCATCGATCACCAACACAAGTTCTTTGTTGGTTCCTGTGATGTGGCGATGAATGTGCTGACCTAACTGCATCATACGCCCTCCTCTGTTCGTCGGTCTCAACCCCAGTTCAACTGCCAATCTTGCGAACAGTGAGGGACCTGTTTGATCGTAACCAAGATAGATCGTTCGGTATTTGTTGGATGGCAGCTCTTCCAATCCGACTCGAATTGCGGTCGTTTTGCCGGTCCCTGCCTGTCCTGTCACTAGAAGTCCCTTCTGACTTTCCACTGCCAACTCCAGCAGTTGAATCAATTCCGAGACTTGCGAATACTCATACAGCCCGCCTTTCGAAATGTCCTTAGTGAATGGTATTCCGGTCAATTTGAACCACTCTGTAAACTTCTTCATTTCAGGTCACCTCGATTGATAGCCTGTGCTAGCTGCTCCAAGTAGAAGCGGATGTGCAGATCCTTCCCCTTCGCCTGGATTGCTCGCTCTAGAGTTTTGACTACTAGACTTCGTCTCAGAGGTACTAATCTCTTGAACGCTTCTCCAAGCGCGTTCAGCTCCTGCTGAACAAGCTCTCGCTCGAGTCCATTGAAGAAGAGCTTCACCAATTCACTGCAGGAAAGCACATCGTCTGCTTGCTTTTCTAGTCCGTCTCCAGGCTCTCGGCTTCGATAGTCTTCCATCAACGACTTTGAACTTTCAAATGGAATTCCCGGAGAATCGGCTTCTGTTGCCACTTTGCCACGCGGTTCTACCCACGGCTTTACTTGAAACTCCTTCGCTACTTCAATGAACTCTCCTAGCATCCACAGCTCCACAGCATCGGTGTAGCCCGGGTTCCAGCGGACTTCGACTTCCTGTCCCGCCAGATCTGTAGAGGCCTGATAACTTCGTCCATCCACTGACACTGTGGCTGTATTGATGTGTATCTTTCGCTTCGCCCTCAGCATAAGGGCTCGGCGTAACTCCTCTTGCGTTACAATGGAGATGAGCTTGATGTCTTGACTCCACCGTTCCTGCGGGGTCAATCCTTTTAGCTCCGAATGTTCTCGATTGTGGTAATCAGCCAGCCATCCCCTAAAGAGCCGATTCAGATCCTCTAGTGATTCGACAGCCGCTCGATTCGCTTCCGTCATGAATGAGTCCTGGACAGTCTTGATGAATCTTTCTACCTTTCCCTTCCCCTGCGGTGCGCGCGGACGACAGAACGAAATCTCGCTACCCAACTCTGCGCACATCGTTTCGATTGTGGTCGAGTGATAGATAAATGCATTGTCGAATAGCAGTCGACATGGTCTGCCACGCACCAGGAGCGCTTTGCCAAAGCAGTCAACCAATCTCGGCAATTGCTCATCAAAGTAAAATTCCCCATGAGTACAGACTCTTGAGGCATCATCAATGAAAACAATGAACTTGGTCTTCTTTGCCTGTCCTGGGTTCTCTGGGTCTCTGAGCCATATTCCGTGTGATGTATCCCCATGCCATAGGTCATTCACATGAAGCTGCTCCCATCGCTGGTAAGAGCCCGCGCCTTTCTTCAGATGCTTCTTCGTGGCCCCGGCAGCTACAAGTTGCCTGGCTACTGTGCGTTCTGATAGTCCCGAAGTATTTGTACCGGCCTTCTTCAGCAACTCGATTACTGTTCGAACGCTTCTTGCAGGCTCTTCCTTCCGCAAGTCCTCTGCCTTCTTCAGCGTTTCCTCTGAAATTGCTTTTGACTTTCCTTTGTCGCTCCTAAAATCGTCATGAAGTCCCTGGAAACCAAACTTTCGATACCTGCCTAACCAGTGCCTGAGCGTTCTTTCGGGAATCAAGCGAAGGCTCCGATCCGGATATTGAAAGGCTTGAGCCAAAATTCCATTGCGAATTTCCCTGGCTTCACTCGCCTCAAGCCGCCTGCAGACAAGCGGAGCTATCACTCCGTATCTGAAGAGCGCTACTTTCAATCTTCGATCTGTTTCGTACATTCTGACCTCCTTGCCAAGCGCACATGGCTTGCCGGGCTGAATGTACAAATGCTCAGAAGAGCAGGTGTTTCATTCTCTGTGGAGTTGGCAGCCGGTAAACAAGCGCTCGATGTCGATATCCAGCAGATATCTTGAGTCGGCCGCGCCCTTTGATTCGTACTAGTAGCTTGAATACCTCGCACAAAACGTTGATGTTTACTCGCTTCTGCGCCGACCGTGCTGAAACCGCATTGCGGCTTTGCAGAGCAATCTCCACATCGTGATCTACCAAACCGTCTTCTAGAGCTGATTCCTGTAACTGCAAATACATTTCGGATGCCGCCTCAGAACACTCTTCAATCGATCTGAAAACCCGAGACAAGCTCGCAGACGCATCTTCACGCTCCCCATCAATGTCTGACCAGGCAACCTCTCGGTACGACTCCCCGTCAAACACGAACTTCTGTACGTATTGCTCTCGAACATCTCTTGTATACATCTTTTTTGAGTCTAGAAAATCCGGTAACAGAGAGAAAGTCACCCGGCAAGCTGCACAAAAGAGTCTTAGAACCTCGACTAGGAATTGCCTCGTTAAATCCTTGGCAATTCGTCTAAATCTTCCATGCTTCCAAAGCTTTCCAACACAACAAGGACAGGACCTCGGAATCTCGATGGAGCCAGCCATTAAGTAATCTTCCAAAGAACTTTCAATAGAAACAGATATGATCAAATTCGTCCGGCCTACAGGTTTTTTGTTTAAGCACTTAAAAACTAGTGCCGGACAACCTTTTCGGCAAGATACCGTGGCAAATATATTTCAGATATCGGCAACTAAAACTGTCGCCTAACACGTTCGGTAATTTTGCCAACTCAATGTTCCACTATCTTATATCGTTATTGTCGCATATCACTATAACCTCTAGTATCTCTGAAGTTAAGACAAAAAATCAGCAAAGGTAGCAGCGTTGC
>CAYTDR010001015.1:0-3265 GCA_964436185.1 uncultured Candidatus Obscuribacterales bacterium
GCCTTGAATACAATAATAGGGCGAGTTGAAGGGGACTTGGGCGATACGTCAGAAGCCAGAAGAGTCTTCCTCTCTGAGGAAAGGATTAGTGATAAGTCTGTAAAACAGGTCTTCCAGTCCATTGCAATCGCGGATCGGTATCGGAACTTAGAGCCTCAAATAAAGAAGGTTACCGAGTTAATGGCGCAAGGACAAAGTTCGAATCCGTTCGACCGAATGGAAGATCTTCCTGAGCGTGCGATAACACTACGGTTGTGTCTCTCCACTGCGCTTGCGGAAAAAGGAGATATCAAACAAGCAAGAGAACTACTAGATACCGCCCTCCAGCTCGACAAAGATACATGCATCAAATGCCCGGGTTTGTTGACACCGGCGATAGAGGCATTAGGTCTGACCAAGGCACCGGAGATGAAAGAAACTTATGATCGCGCTCAGGAGCAGATATTGATTTACCGCCACCGCTCGATCGAAATTGGTGGCGCTCTCAGACCCGCGATGATGCCATTGTATGGCCGATTGCGCCTGACAGACCCTTCAAAGCTCATTAATCCGCATCCAGGTTCTCCTAAAATCGGGAAGTGAAGCAAGCCATGAACGAGATGCCGGTTATCTCAACGGCGGAGATTCACTCGTACTTGCCAGAGAGCCGAATTAGATCTAAGGGCGTTCAGGTGCAAAGGTAAATGAAAATCGCCAGCGTTCGGACCATACTAATTCTGTCTAGTGAAGATTCTTCGGACTCACAAATCTCACACATCTAATTCGCACATCTCCCACACCAGGCTCCTACCATCATATGCAAGCGACTTGATACTATCTCTGGTGCATTGTTCGAGCTTCTTTGATCTTTGCCTTCTTCAGCTCAAGGCTTGAAACCGGCACAATATCAGTCTGTCCGGCATCGGATAGCGATCCGTTAATCGGAAGGTCGAATCGAACTACACTATCGTTGTCGACCGATTCCGCGAATGCAGCAACTGGAAATGTCAGAGTCACCAAAGCTAGCAGCGCACCCGACTTGATTGATTTAGAAAAACTGGCTGTCATGATCTAATTCCTCCCCAATACGGCAACATCATCAAAAATGATTGCCACACTTTCCCCGAATTTAGATCTGCACTAAAAAACAATTGGCTAAACGCTTGGAAACCGGGAATTTTATAAGTATTCCTCGTGACATCTCGCGACTTTATTAAGCCTTGCCACCACATGCCGGCAACTAAACCTGTTTCACCGCGCCGGGACGTTGTCCACGGACTTTCTTGGGGCGCATGATGCCGAGTTGTCGAGTCGAATAAACCGCCGGCAGTACCAGCAGTGTCAAAATGGTGGACGTTATCAGTCCTCCGATCACAACCGTGGCCAGAGGTCGCTGGACTTCTGCACCGACGGAGTCTGCAAATGCCATAGGGATGAATCCGAACGACGCCACCATCGCAGTCATGAGCACCGGACGCAAACGCTTGCGGGCTGACAGCAAAGCTGCTTGTCGAGGTTTGGTGCCCTGTGTCCGCTCCATTTGCCGTATTGTCGAGATCAGTACAACACCGTTCATTACAGCCACTCCGAACAAGGCAATGAATCCAACTCCTGCGGTGACTGAGAGGGGCATTCCGCGCAGCATCAGGGCGAAGATTCCGCCGGAGAACGCTAGAGGCACATTCAAGAAGACTAGAATGCCCGGTTTAGCCGCATCGAACAGTGCATATAGGAGCACGAATATCAACAGGAGTGCGAGAGGAACAAGAACCAGCAATCTCTCTTGTGCAACTTTCATGTTTTCAAATTGCCCGCCCCATTCAATGTGATAGCCGGTAGGCAGCGACAACTGTTCGACCTCACTTTGCGCCTCCTTCACGTAGCTCCCCAGGTCACGGTCACGCACGTTGGTTTGTACCGTAAAAAACCGATCGCCCTGCCGATGCGAAATTTGTGCTGCTCCTTCATTCCGAACTATTTGAGCAAGTTGACCAAGTGGTATCAAATCTCCGCCGGAACTAGCAACTGGCAGCGAGCCGAGATCCTCGGCGCGCTTCATCAATTGCGGCTCAAATCGAACGGTAAGGTCGAACCGTGGCTTGCCTTCAAATACGGTGCCTACCACTTTACCGTCCTGCGCGGCTGAGACTGCATCGAGTGCATCCTGTCCGCTGACTCCGTAACCGGATAGAGCCGCGGAGTTTAGCTTGGCGGTGACAATAGGCAATCCTGTAGTTTGCTCGAGCTTTAAATCAGAGGTTCCTCTGATCCGGGTCAGTACGTTCGCTACCTTCGTGCCAATTCTGCGCAGCTCATCGATATCCGGCCCAACAATGCGTACCGCCAGGTCGCCCTTACTCCCTGCTACCATCTCATTCATTCGTTGTTCGATCGGCTGCGAGACTGAGAAACAAATTCCGGGAATACTATCTTTCAAACGCTTGGATACTTCCGCTTCCACATCGGCTTGAATCAACTGAGGGCGCCACTGCGATCGATCTTTTAAAATGACTAACGTATCGGTTTCATCGGTTCCCATGGGATCAAAGGCGACTTCAGAGTGCCCGGTTCGGGAGACAACTTGCTCGACTTCCGGAATGTTCTTCAGCTCGCGTTCGACCAATGTGGTTTGCTCGTCGGCAGTAACTAATGATCCGGACATCGGCCTATTGATGGTAAGCACCATCGAGCCTTCCTTGAGTACCGGAATGAATTCGGAACCAAGCAACGGAAGGCAAAGAACACTAATTGCAAAAACGGAGATTGATACCGCGCTCACTATCATAGGATGACGAACCGCTGCCAACAAGATGCGGTCGTACGGTCCTCTGATCAGGCGCATGAAAAGACTTTCGTGGTCCGTTGTTCGCTGCCCGAGAATGTAATATGACAGCGAAGGGGTAATGAACAGAGCGACGGCGAGCGCAGTCAGCAGCGCGAATACAACTGTCAACGCCAGAGGCTGAAAAGTTTTTCCTGATACTCCAGGCAAACTCAAGATTGGCAAGTAGACTACAGTTATGATTAGAACGGCGAAGAGAACCGGTGACGCCACTTCCGCCGTTGCCTGTTTGACCGCGTCAAGACGTCCTTTTCCAGGTTCCGACTGAGCGAGTCGACAAATTATGTTCTCCATCAGAACGACGGACCCATCAATGAGGATTCCGAAATCAATCGCTCCCAGTGATAGAAGGTTTGCTGAGGTTCCAGTTAACCGCAAAAATAGCAGTGCGCCTGACAGCGCTAGTGGAATCGAAAGCGCGGCTATAATACCGCCTCTAATACC
>CAYTDR010001016.1:0-3261 GCA_964436185.1 uncultured Candidatus Obscuribacterales bacterium
ATTCAACCTTTCGAGATTGTAAAAAGTCGTCAACTTCTTCGACGATAAGATTTTTATTTTTTAAAGATTCAAAGATTCCAAGTTTTTCAAGATACGGGATTGCATCCGAAGCTTTCTTTGGAACGTAAGGTTCCGACTCATCTTCTTCATCCGCAGTTTGTGCGTTTTTTGCAAGCGAAGTAAATGCCAGTTCGACCACGCTGTTGAAGTCCAGCTCCGCAGGAATTGAGCGCTTCGACAATCGAATTAGATACTCTATGTTTCCCGCCGGACCCTTGATTGGTGAAAAGGTGACATGCGTGGCCGAAAGGTGGATCGAATTAGCAAAGTTGCTAATCGCCTCCAGTATATTCACGTGAAGCTTCCTGTCTCGAATAACCCCCTTCTGAACGTGCTCTTTCCCAGCTTCGAACTGCGGTTTCACCAGGGAGACAACCTCGGCGTTCTCATTCGTCAGCAGGTCCTTTACCGCAGGCAGAAGTTTTGTAAGTGATATGAACGTGCAATCCATTACACAAAGATCAGCAGGCTGAGCGCCTTCACCGTACAGCAAATCAGGGGTGAGATAGCGAGCGTTCTGGCGTTCTTTGACGATCACACGTTCATCTTGTCTTAGTTTCCAATCAAGCTGACCATATCCAACATCAACTGCATAAACCAACTTCGCGCCATGCTGTATGAGACAATCGGTGAATCCACCGGTGGATGCTCCGACGTCCAGGCAGATCCGATCGGCCGGGTCCACACTGAACTCTTGCAGCGCCTTTTCCAGTTTGAACCCGCCTCTGCTTACATACCTGGACTTGATGTACCCTGCTTTCAGTTCGATCTTGTCAGTATCAAATACGGTGGCACCAGCCTTGGTTAACTTTTGCCCATTTACAAACACAGCCCCGTCCATGATTGCGGTTTGCGCTTCGCGCCTGCTGGCGAACAGTTGGCGTTCCACCAGTTCCAGATCCAAACGACTCTTGCTTTTTTTCTTCTTGTCCATTTTATTTGGGAGTCTCGATCAATCGATCGGTCGGCGGACAGTCGTCAAGTGATGAGATTCTGCTATTTAATTACAATAGTGATTCATAATACTTGCCAGGGATTCCTCGACCATTTATAAATAGTCATCTGTAGTAAGGAGCAGATCTGGCTGGATGAAGACGCCGCCTTGAAAGCGGTCGCCCTGTAATGGGGTTGGGGGTTCGAGTCCCTCCTGCTCCGCCACTTAATGACTGTGAATAACGTGAAGAACGCTCGAATGCTGGGAGCGCATGCAGTTTGGCGATTACTACGGTCTGGGGAAGTTTAAACGAATCCGAGTCTGCCATGAGCTTGTGTCGGCACTGCATAGAATGCGTTCCTGTCTGTAGGTTTTCAAGTTCAGGGAGTCGCACTGCATGTTAGTAGGCGTTGGTCTGACAACATCAGACCTCGGTTCTCTCAATCATTCGGTTCTCACTGTCAGCTCGAGCGGTTCGCTCCGTGTTTCACACTTCAATGGTCAGCGCAGTCTTGATGAAATAGTTCAATCAGCGCGATCGGCAGCCTCGACACCGGCTTTGGTGACCTCGCCATCAGGTGGTTCGATTGAGGTGAAACCGAACGGCGACAATCTCTTGGTAAAAGCAGCAAAATCATCAACGGTCGAAAATGGATGGCTGATCATGTCACCGTCGACTGGCTCTCTCTCGATCACTTCAATTAAACGCTCCGGTAAGCATCCGATCTATCACGGTCAACTGTCTGTCTGGTCGTCCGGAGGCAAGCTGCGGCTCGCACTCATTTGCGATCTGGATGAGTACCTCGCTGGTGTCCTGCATTCGGAAATTCCGGCGTCATACCACCCGGAAGCGATCAAGTCTCAAGCAGTGGCAGCCCGCACTTATGGTATCAACCCCCGAATCGATCACCATCCTGATTTCACAAACGTTTGTGACTCGTTTCTTTGCTGTCAGTATTTTGCCGGAGCCCTAACCGGTATGGACAGTCGATATCTCACTGCCATCAAAAAAACCGCAGGCGAAGTGCTCACCTATGCGGATCGTCCTGCTCTGGCATTGTTCAGTTCGTGCGCAGGTGGGCACACAGAAAATTACGAAAACTGCTTCTCTGATCCGAAAACGGCCAAGTTTCCGCCGAATCCCATTCCATACTTGAAGGGAGTGCCGGAAATCCCCAACGCCCCTCAAACCACGGTGTTCGATGAGAATGCGCTTAAGAATCTGTATCACCATCACACACCACATACGGTGGATGCCTGGTCCAATCATTTTCGCTGGTCGATAACTGCATCGGCAAATGACCTCGAATCTTTTTTGCATGCAACGGCGGAAAAAATGCATAGCGAGCCGGCGACGGCTCCATTTGTAATACCACCACCATCCGGCAAGTTCGGTCACATCAACTCCTTTCGAGCAGTGAGAAGAGGAGTAGCGGGCACCATCATCGAACTCGACGTAGTCACGTCTCATGGAACATGGAAGTTCCTGAAGGAACTCGTGATTCGAGACTTGTTCAAAATGCCGTCGATCAAGTTGGCACGCCTAAAGAGCGCGCGATTTTTCTTCGAGACTCAACACGAAAAAGGCATAATCAAACAACTCCACATTCACGGTTTAGGCTGGGGACATGGAGTCGGATTGCAACAAACAGGCTCGCAAGGATGGGCGAAATCCGGTCGCGATTACCGCTTCATCCTGTCCCACTATTTTCCCGGAACCGCAATCCAAAAAATGTGACCTAAACGGACCCCCGCATGCAGCGCAGCGGAGAGCGACATCCCATTCTCTTACATGCGTTCAACTCTTCCGCTCAAGTTCATGACAGCTAACTGCTCGCAAACCAAATCAAAGCGCGCCCCGCGAGTGGTGCCACTCACTTTGCTAATTCAGCTCGCTAAACCAACGGACTGCTTTTAGTCGTTCTCCAGCTCGATGTCAGTTCCCTTCAGTCGGATCCTGAACTCGAATTCGGGCTGTTTAACTATTGGAGGATTCTTGAAGGTCGCCACCTTCAAAACTGCTCGCTCAAGCGATTTGTTGAGTTTGTCGGTCTTGGTGCTTGGCTTGCTTGGTGCGATGATTTGAATTCCTCGCACCACACCTTCTCTGTTCACACGAACCGCCAGACCTGGATCCTTCCAAACCTTCGGCTCGCCGTTCTCTTCCTCATATTCCTTCGCTTCCTTGACTGCGCCTTCGGGCAATTCAAGTACTGCTTGGAGTTGAGTTTTGGCTTGCTCCATGAACTTCTTTATGTCTTCGTCAG
>CAYTDR010001017.1:0-3259 GCA_964436185.1 uncultured Candidatus Obscuribacterales bacterium
TTGTAAGTCGACAAATTTTTGTTTCCTTGGATGCGACAATTTTGATTACTGTTTTCGATGGTAAGATAAGCAGGATGAGATTCTTACCATGCCGGGCAGCCCAATTCGGAATTCGAACTTACAGGAAGCGGCTGTTCGTCAGTATTTTAGCGTATATCTTTTGCGCGATGCCGGTCATCGCAATCGAGCAAACAGAGGCATGGAAAACACAGTTTAACAGTGGTATCTCGCTGCTGAGAAAAGGACAGCTGGACGACGCAGAGCAAGCTATCAGCAAGTGTCTGGAACCGAGTCTGTTGGAATCAACAGTCAGCGGGGAATACAAAAAACGGCAGGTAAAGGGGTTGAAGGCGCTCGGTGTCCTCTACACCGCGAAAGCGCTGGAACAGGAGCGGCGGTACAAAAGAACCAATGTCACAGTAACCGATGTCCTGTCTCTGGCAATCATTATTCTGGTGCTTGTCGCTATGGTGACTTTGGTCGTCAAGCAATTATCGAAAAAACCTAAGTCCGTCATTAAGATTCAGCGCTGGATCGAGCAACAGAAATCGACACGCGACGACGGCTTCAGGCAAGTGTCCTCATCCATGATGGCGCTCTTGATCTGTGCGCTTGTTGCCGGCGTATTCATGGTCCTTTCAATCAGTGGGCTTCGCTTGCTGGCGTTCATGGAGAAAAAAGAGGACGTCAACTCAGGCTCGGAGAAGTTCGTTAACCTGTCTATCTATGTCTATCGCAAGGCATATGCATTGGAGGGGAAAGAGTTCAACGGGTCGAAAGTAGAACTACTTCGGCTGTATCAACAATTCAACAGGGAGGCATCTTACCAATGATCAAACGAGTCTGCGTATTTTGTGGTGCGTTGCCGGGAAAGAAACCGCAATATCGCCAAGCTGCAGTAGCTCTGGGTGAGACGCTGGTGAAGTGCGGAATCGATCTTGTTTACGGCGGCGGTAAAGTCGGGATGATGGGCGTGGTGGCGGATGCGGTTTTAAACGCCGGCGGGCAGGTGATTGGAGTCATTCCTGAGGCACTGCTGGCGAGGGAGCTTGGCCACGGCGGAGTCACTGAGCTGAAGGTGGTAAAAACCATGCATGAACGAAAGGCATTGATGGCTGAGCTCTCTGATGCTTTCATCGCGATGCCTGGAGGTTTTGGTACGTTCGAAGAGCTCTTTGAGGTGGTCACCTGGTTGCAGTTGGGCGCGCATGACAAGCCGAGCGGGCTGTTGAATGCAGAAGGCTTCTTCGACGACCTCTCGCGCTTCCTGGATCACGTTACTGATGAAGGTTTCATAACACGCGAGGATCGACAGATTCTGCTTGTAGACAAAGATCCGCAGAGCTTAATCGACCGATTGAGAAATTTCGTGCCGAGAGTAGCCACGAAGTGGGTAGCTATCAGCGAAACATAGTTCAGCAACAGTTTGATCGTGCCGGGATAGTGCCACCATCTGCGGCGCCATAGTCAGGCATCTCGGACTGCTGTATGCCTGAGGAAATGTGCTTACAGCAACAGGCGTTCGCGTGCGCAGGATCAAAATGGAGCTTCGGTCATTTCGGAACGGCGGACCCAAACGGACGGAACATGCCGTTATTTTGATAAGGGCTGGGACCAAAACCGAACTGAAAGGGGCTATTGTTGAACGAGCCGCCATACTGTCCGTACGGTGAGTTGAAGCCATTGTTGAAACCATTGTATGGATTCATATATGGAGAGTTCCACGGACTGGCCGGATTGTAATTAGGAACCTGCCCGTTTATCTGTCCGGGAAGCGTGCCGTTATATACATAAGGATTGTTGTAATAAGGATTGTAGCCAGCACCACCACCATATGGATAATAAGGATTAATAGGATTGTTCCAGTAACCCGGATTGTTCCTCATATACCTATTCGCCATGTACAGATTGGCGCCCGTTCCCGCCAGGGCTCCTGCGCCTTGCCAGAAGTCGGGCGAGCCGAGCACATCGCCCGTGTCATCGGCAAATCCCTTGGGAATGTTTATGATCGACTTGCCTAACTTTCCTAGAAACGATCCGCTTTTTTCCTGAGGCGGTGGAACCGCGGCTCCTTGAGATGGCACGAAGGGCTGTTGGTTGTAAGAGCCTGACCCACCAGACCCACCGATATCATTCGGAATCATTCCTTGATTAATGGAATCGTCGTCGAAAGAACGTGGTACTTGGGATGGCTGCGAATTGGAGCCTTGCACTCCATGCGAATAAAAGTCAGACAGGTCGTCGTCTTCGACCCAGTCGGATGCAGCACTCGCAGGTGCCAGCGTTACAGTCAGCGCGAACAGTGCACACAGCAGATGATTTGAGCGAAGGTGAAACATAGCGCATGGTTTCCGAACTCAGGAGGAATTTGTGTCTGGAATGATGCGAAAACAGTCTTGCTATCAGGCCATCAAACCAGCCCTTCTGGTCCGCATTATAGCAAAAATAGCTATTCTTCGACGGCAGGGGCGCTAGCAGACTCTTTTCGGTCAGTTGGTGCCCTATTGTTGCGAAGTGCTTTACAATCGGCTGGTCGATCACTTCCGCGATCGCTGTTGAAAACCTGTTTCACAGGCTGGTCTTCGAAGAAATATACGGAAAATCGTTAAAACGCTTTTCTCACTGTACGGTCTCATGGCCAGAACCTACGATAGAAATGCTTGGGTCTTTCAAACCAACTTTTTACTAAGGGTTCTACAAAATGAATAATCGCGGATTGACGGCTGCTCCGATTGCGGAAGAGTCGACGGGAGAAACGCACCTTGTCACCAAAGACGACCTGGCCAGTGCGCGCGAATGCGCACGGCGATATGACCAGGAAGTGGAAAAGTTGTTGAAAATCCTGCAGATTGCGAAAGACAAAAACTTGAAAGGCGTGCACCAAGCAAAAGCAATGGTCGAAGGTCGAGACGCGATTCTCCAGATGGAGACGGTTTTCGACTGTGTCAGCGAGGTTGAGGAGCTCCTCACCGAATCGAATATGGTATCAGAGCCTGATTTACGCGATGCGCGAAACTTGAGCGAGGAGCAGGACCTGCCGCTGTGCAATGCTTTAATCATGCGGAAGAGCGTAAGTTTTCTGCATATCAATTACGCTTTCGAATGTTTGTACCTGCGGCGCCAGGGACGAATCTCGCATCATGCTGCTGTGAATGCCCTGAAGAGCGTGAAGGAAAAGAACATCGCTCTAGCCGAAGCTATTGCAGTTGAAGGTTTTACATCCGAAGCGACCTTGTCCGAAGTTAAGCTCGGTGATCTT
>CAYTDR010001018.1:0-3257 GCA_964436185.1 uncultured Candidatus Obscuribacterales bacterium
CCTTCACCTGCCCATGGGACTGATACGAGGCAAGCACCACATAAGGTGACTGAATAGCCTCAGTCAACGATGCTGGCGGCATGGGGTCTGCGTATGCGGCTGTAGAAATGGAAAAGGCTATCGCTGTTATCGTAGTTAGAGTTTTCATTCGATAGTTTACTCGTTCATTTACAATTCACTAATTACAGAACACTATTCTATATTGTCGTTGAGATCAGATTTTATGAAGTACGGTATATCGGGGGGCGGCACAGTTCTTTGGAGCGCTTGGCCAAGGAAGCTCGCTTATGTTCAGCTTCTTGCGCCAGTATTTGCATAGGGACCGGCCGCACCATACATTTTTAGTTCCAGCAATAGTGTCTTCATACTGTATAGAGGGCGGTAGTTCAGCACTCTTCTGGTCTCTTCGATGTCCAGTCTTGTTGGCTTCAATGTGGGATCCAAGCCGAGACTGACAGCCAAGTCATAAAATTGCTTGTAGTGTTTCTTGAAGGTGGTGCCCGGACCGTCCACGTCCCAGTTAGCTAAATCCTCTTCGCTGTATTCATAGGCACCATCGACGGTGAGACATATTGGTGCGTATTTTAGTTCATGCTTTTTGTCGTGAAGTAGTTCGATGCTCTTAATTACTGATTGCGCAACATCAGAGATGTGCACCGCGCCCTTTGAGAACCATTTTGCCCAGTCAATGAAGTTAGAATAAACATCCGTGTTATAGGGGGGAATAAAAGCACGAGGGCGAAGCGTGATGACATTCATCCCATGCCGGAATGCGTAAGTCGTGGCTATCTCTTCTCCAAGGATCTTGGTGTGCCCGTAGATGCCAAATCGCTCATCAATACTTGTACTTGATATGAATATGACGTCCTGTATTCCTGCTTCATATGCAGTCTGGAACACATTGAAAGTTCCGCCTACATTGAGATCCCAGAACTCCCATGCTGACTTGGCTTTTTTGAACTCGTGAATGCCGTGCCAGGCAGCTATATGCACTACAACATCAACGTCATGCAATACCGCCTTCAGTCGCGCGCGATCGAGGATTGAGCCCTCCATAAACTCGACCCGAGTTGATTCCCCTCCATCTTGAGATGAAGAATCCGCCTCGAGGGGGTCACGAATATCGAATACAATTGGCGTGTGCCCCATTCCAAGCAGAGACCTGCAAAGATATTTCCCCAGGTCGCCCGCTCCACCAGTCAAAAAAATCTTCATTTACTCACTAACTCGTAAAGCATAGGTAGAAACGGATTTTATCACAGCAACCTCCATGGTGAGACATTGGGAAAGCGTGAGGAAATAGTTTGCTCGAGATCCGAAGATTGCTGAATTCTGTATTAACCTATGTCGACTCGCCTGCGTCTTCGACGCATCCAGCACCACCTGCGATGGCAACTCCCGATCGTACGAAATGCTTTCAAATGAATCAAGTAACTCATGCTTGTGTAATCGGCGTTACGAGGCACGGGTTCTAGTTATATCGTCTTCCTTGCTGCAGGGGTTTCGGCGAGGCTCTTCAAGCTCGACAGGCCCTTCTCAAACTCCTTACCGCAACACTCATCCATGCTCATGAATACCTGGATCACCTTGCACATAAACGGGCTTTCACCATCCATTGTCCATGTCACTTTGGTTGCCGCGCCTTGAGGTTGCAACGAAAAGATTGCCTTGTTAGTGCCTTCGAACGGAACCGCCTGATGAAACTTAATCTCAATCCTTGAAAGATTGGATTCGACGATTTCCATGTCGCCCGCTCCAACGTCATCATTACCAACCCATGCATACTTGGCGCCCTTACCACTCTCTGGACCGCTATAAGTACGCTTCATGTTCGGATCAACCTTTTCCCAGGGAGACCAGGCTGTCCAGTTTTTATAGTTGTTGATCTGAGGATAAATTTGATCCGGACTGGCATTGATTACCATGGAGCGTTCAACATGAAACTGATCCGGCTTTGTAGCTGCTACAACCAGTATCAATGCCACACCTACGATGATGACACCTATGCAAACAACAATCGCCTTTTTCATTTTTATCCCTCTTTGACTTGGTTCATAAACTCAAATCGTGCTTACCGGAGAATCCAAGACGTCGCGCATCAAGTAACGGTGACTTTAAATGTTGCCATAGATCTTAACTATGCGGCTCGGGTCCTTCAAGTTTTTCTTTCGTTATCCATACTAACAGCCGAACCTGATTCGATGACCTCCACGTTCGATCAATTGAAGCGATATACAATGGTCCTCGTGCAAAACTGCACCGGTTGCTCGTTTCTCCGACGAGTAATGGAGCTGATGCCATATTCTTAACTTTGTGGATCGACAATTAGCCCTTGGGCATCGAACCCTCTACGCCTTCAACCACCCAATCTATTTTCTTCAGAGAGTGTTCGTTCAAAGTTTGCCCTGCGGCAACCTTTAGCCGACGGTTGGGGAGTTTGTGCAGGCAATCACGTCGACGCCGGATTCTATCATCCCTTTGTCGCTTCCGATTCCAGAGGAGGATCGTACCAAGTGTTCGTCCAAACTACCTTTACCCTCACCTTTGGATTGACGGAGCGCGCACCGAGGGTAAAGGCATTTAAACCTGTCACTATGGCTGGTATCGGATGTCCTGCGACAAACCCCAATTTGGATGTTTTTGTCACTCTTCCTGCCACCATGCCGGCGATATACAGAGGCGCATAGTCAATTGCAAAGTAAGATCCTGCGTTTTTGGCTGAGCTTGGACACAGGCGCTCGCACTGCATCAAGATGATACTGGGGTGTCTGGCTGCCACTCTAAGCGCTGGTTCCAGGTGACCGAAGCCAGTCGAGAATATGAGCCTGGTACCGTTAGCAATCATTTTTGTCCATCAGGACTAGCTTTTTCTCGTGAGTTCCTCTGGTTGCTAGTCGACCCTATGATATCTGCGAGTCTAAGGCTAGGAGGGCGAACGGTCAGTGCTCATTTTGGGAAATCTTGGGCTGACTTGAAGACAACATCAGCACCGGCCGCGGTGGCGCAGCCGTTGATGGGAATAAGTTTAGTTGGGTCTACGGGTTTCTAAACTCTGTCTCAGGCAACTCGTCGAGGTATAGTTGCTTTTCGACCACTGGCACACCAAACGGAAAGACTTCAATGTCGAACTTTCGTTGGGCAATCCCTAAATCTTTCACCAGAACGAAGGTAAATTGGATGTCCACGTCATCTGGAGCCCCTTCTGGTAGTGGCAGGAGTGGGTTGGAGGCAGCCACTGCGGCTAGTGCCTTGTTATC
>CAYTDR010001019.1:0-3254 GCA_964436185.1 uncultured Candidatus Obscuribacterales bacterium
ATCGAAGGAGATGCCGCAGAGACCGTCGAAGGAAGCGCCGCAAAAACCTTCATCAACTAATAGAGATTTCGCGACGCAACCTCTCAATGATCATGATTTGGATTGGTACTCTGATGATGAGTTCAATCTGTCGGCATAACCACCAAACCCTGATGAAATGTTTTCGCATGCGGAGGGAATTGAAGTAAACCCCTCACGTGGTGCTGGTTTCCAATCAGTCTACAAACACAGGAGCGATGGCGCGACCACGGGCCAGATTGATGCACCACATGGAGCACCAGGACGAGCAGAACAGCACGACGATCTTGATTCGACGGACTTGAACATCACCGGGCAACATCGACTGGGGAGGAGTTCGGACAAGATTGACCGAAGCTCCAGCATGTTGAGAACTATGCACTCGGAGGACGTTTCCGAGCCTGAAGAAGAGGAGAAAAAAGGCCTCTTCAACATGTTCAAATCGAAGAAGGAAGAACCTGAGTCATCTGTCAATGAGTCAGTAGAAGAGCTTGCCGACGCGAAAGCAAAATCGACACAGATGGCCGCCATAGCGTTGATAACAATTGCAGTCTTGCTCTTGATCGGATCATCCGCCTATAGACTTCTTCCGTGGAGCGTTAGCGCCGCCGAGACCGTCAAAACTTTAGACCGGAAGTACGAATCGGCCGACAAGATGAAAACCTTTTGGCTGATTGATGATGTCTCATGCGACCTCGCCGTCGGACCTACCACAGTCAGATCAGAATGCAGGCTCTTTCTCAATGATTGGCGAGACATGGTCGATCTCTGCGTGGGACCAGTTTTCTACAAACACTGTTGGTACTATAAGACCGACGACGGAATTGTCGATCAAGACGGGAACACCCTTTATGTCGCAGATGGACCCGTGACTAGAGTCGTCGAGCAAGTGGACAAAATATCCCGCTACGCGACTTCGTACTACTTGAAGAAACATAGGTATCCATCTAAGGCACACCTTGGGGATGACCCCCCGGACATGTCATTCGATAATCCCTTTACAGGAGAGAGGGATGAGCCGACCTTCCAGAAGATCATTATTGGAAAGGGCGAAGCAAGAACGGAAGCAGAGCGTAGCCGCAAGAAATTCTTCGACGACTTGAGTCAGGGACATTTTTGGCCAAATGGACCAGAACCTCACCCCGGACAAATTCGCTGTTGTGCCTTATCAATCTACAGTGCGGCTGGGAACAGCAAAGCATTCGTTATTCAGATCCTCGGCAAAGATAGTAAGCCCATAAGCGGTAGCACGCCTGGTGCCCATTACTTTCATGCGCTGGAAGACGGTACCGATGTCGATCTGTCGAATCCGAAGTGTCCCGAGCCAGGTATAGTGCTCGAGTTTGGACCGCACCGCCGGTTGAGGATGATGCCTGTAGCCGTCTGGCTTTTCCTTCAGAAACCTGATGACGGATTGAGAACAGCAACGAAGATATACCCACTCGTTATCTTCTCGATCTTGTCGGTTGTCTTCGGAGTTTTTATATTCACAGTGCGTGCCGGCATGGGTCGAGCAGTGATGATCATGCTGTTCCTCATCACCTTCATACCGGCGATTACATTTATAGTGAAGTTATTTCAGTGACGTACTTTCTGTTTTGATGGATCGAACGTCGGCAGTCAGTCGACATCATGCACTCCGCGATCAGCAACAGGCACCGAGGGTGGTGCGTCGAATGTCGTTACTTTAACCGGGGAATGAAGGTTCTGTAATCGCAGATTGAATGCAAATCAGCGTTTGTTCTCGCGGTGGCAGATAACTCGTGTTGTCATCCAGGCGTTTCACAATCCAGAATGCAAAGCCGCTGAATACCACTAAGACGATGAGACTGACAATAATCAGCGCCTTGTTGTCACGCTGGCCGCGTTCCTTATAGGCACGCATATATTTCGTGTCTAGTTCCGGTTTATCTTGTTCGGGTTCTTCAGGCAAGGTTTTTTTAAGCGTCGTGATTCAAGCCAATTACTATTGTACTCCGTAAGTCTATTCTACCCTCAACTGAGAACAGGATGGATAGACGGCATGCTCGCTGAGTTGGCGGCGAGCCGTGCCGGGCACCCAATGTATCTTATTGCGAATAGTCGCGGATAATCAACTTCTTTTCAAGCCCCGCCTCCTCCAGTGAGTTTGTGGCTGTTGTATAGATATACGGTCACCTAGTTGGTGGAAATGTGTTTTTGCTGATTGACGAGAATGAACAAGTTATGTACACTAATTTGCGAATTATGCGAATCATTCGCAATAACTAATCGAATGATAGTTTAGCTAGTGCTGTGCTTGATGCCATTAAGCAGTTTGCGATTTTAAGCACTTTGCTTGGAACAAGCCTCGAAGGCTGAATTCACCAACGGATTTGAGAGAAGCAGTAATTGGAGGACGAGATGAAGGTTGAGCTATTAGGCGGTCCGCTCGATGGTATTGTCTGCGATCATTTGCAACAGCTACCACCATTTCTAATATTGCCATCGAACGGAGAAGGCGTTCTATATAGAAGGGGATGTTGCGGCAACTGCACTGTTGCACGCAAGAAAATGCCCTACTTTTTTGCGGGCTACAGCTATGAGGATGAAACCACCGTCTCAGGAAACGATCGATCTAGCGTTCGTGTCAATTCAGACGGAAAGTCGATTGCTGCCGGAGCCAACGGATCCTGCAGAAAACAGTGTGGTAGCCACTAGCACTTTGTGCGGTGCCTGGGTTCTAGTGTTGCTTACAGCAGCCCCGTCGTACGCCAGCGCTGTGTGTTGGCTATTCTTCGTGCCTGACCGAGTGCTTCCATAATCTTGACGCAGTAGTCATCCAGAAGCGATTCCTCCTGGCTATTGGGCGAGCGAGAGAGCTGAATACTGACCGAACCCTTCTTATCGATGGTAATGCCTGAGATCAACTCGTTGAAGATGAACTCCGGATCTATTTCGTCCGCAATGTCATCGCAGATCTGTTTCACGTCGACATCGCCAAAGCAACCGCATACGAGCTCCTCTCCTGCTGTTTGCAAGTGCAATACGGCTCGCTCGACCAGGTGAAGATATTCTGTATCGACGGCGATAGCTTCTTGCAATGCCTCCGTTGACTCCTCGTATCGACCAATGTGATGGAGAAATACGCCGCAGTCGACGAGATTGGCGAAGACAGCTTGATCGTTGCCGGACTGTCTGGCTATTACAAGGGCCTGTCTGAGATATAGTTCTGCGTCTTTAAGTCGATTGTGCCTGGCCAGGATCCAAGAATATCC
>CAYTDR010001020.1:0-3252 GCA_964436185.1 uncultured Candidatus Obscuribacterales bacterium
GAGCAAGTTTTTCGGCAGGTCTACCACTGAGAATCGAAACTCTTGTTTGGCAGTATAAAGAATCTCTTGTACTTGAGCTGCATAGATGTCGCCGATATCTTCTAATTCGGGCGGCGCTGCAAGAATGCTCAATTTATCGTCGTACCTGGTCATCAGGTTGCGCAGGTACGTAGCATCAAAGTTAGTGTGCGAAAAATCGATGGTGCTTAAACTGAAGGAAGGTTCGAGGTTGAGGTAGTGAGAAACCATCCCGAACTGCAAATCGAGGTCGATGATGCAGGTTTCTCCATATTTCCCGAGGTATCCACCAAGGTTTGTACATATAGTAGTGGCGCCAATTCCACCAGTTGGACTGAATATGGCAATCACTTTCCCAGCAGCGGTCGAGACAGATTCGGACTGATGCTTGAGTTGAATACTCTGTACGGCGGCAGGAAGGTCCGTTCGCCAACGTTCTGCATCCAGGAAGTCCGACGCCCCGAGCCGATACGCAGTTCGGATCAACTCGGGGTCGGGAACTTCATAGCTGACAAAGAAATAGAGTTGAGGGAACGTTTCCCTCAGCTCAGCAAGCAGTGACAGCCCACGAACAGGAGCAGGGCTAAGCTCAATCCATACCAGTTTAGGATGCAAACTACCGATTTGTTCTCGGGCCATAGAGCCCGACACCGTACTCACCAGAGCAAGTGACGGTTGACTATGAATCAGATCTTCGATGGTCTGACGTTTGTCCAAACCAGCATCGCAGACTAATAAAGTGGTTAATTTCATGGCTTACGCGTTCTCCCCCTCGCAGACAGCCCTTCTAGTGTTTTGTACCCACTAGACACAAAATGTTCACAGTTTCCAAGAATCTAGCTTTTAGGAACTGATAGAACATCTTTCTTGCTGCCGGACCAAATCTCTATTTCGTGTAGTGGTGGAGGTGGGGGTGCTGCCGAAGGCAGTTCGCCACCATCTCCGCCGCCGCCTGGTAATTCAGGAAGCGAATCATCGGGTGCTCCTGGTACTGGCGGTGGTGGTAGCGTGCTCGGAGGCGGCAAGTTGGCGAGATCGTCAGCTTGCTTATCCGGAGCTTTGGCAAACAGTGAAATCACGTCTACCGTCGCTACCGGTGAGTGATCCTTTTCATTCCTCAACGTCAAGTACAATTTCGAAGCACTAATGCTCGTAATTAACTTTTGAGCGTCATCAGGTGTGACCAGTACTGTAACAGAGTTTGCCGGTACGGCAGCGGTGCCGCCAGGTTGTTTCTGATACATCTGACCTACGGCGATGACTTCGACGTCGGCAAGAACAGGAGCTACTTTTGTTTCTGCACCGTTACCAACCATGGCATAGACGTCCACGTGGCTTTCGGGCGTAACAAACCCGGCTACTCCGGAATTACTGTCGACAGCAAAGGTCACTGCCCGCATTCCTTCTCGGAGTCTGGATTCGAATCCCAGTGAGATTCCTTGAGGTGCAAGGTCGTGTTGAGACACGATTTGTCCTTGCGAAATACCATACTTGGCGACACGACCCGTTGCCAAAGAGGCAGAGGTCAAGGCGTCTTGAGGTATCTTCGACTGCTCGATTTCTTTTTCCTCTAGGGCATCTGTTGGAATTGTTTGGCCTTCAGGAATATCTTTAATTGCATAAACAACTTTCCCTTTGGCACTCATTTTGGCCTCGAGATCTTTCTTTTTGGCCTCGAACTCAGCTTGCTGTTGCGAAACTCGGCCGGTGACCATCATGGTGACCAGGACAGCAAGACCGATGATAATCAGCAACATAAGTGCTGGAGGCATCCGGGAAAGACTCAAGAACAGTGCTCGTAATGGATTCATTACGGTCCCCCTTCTTATCTATTAGCTAGTAGAGAAAGATTAACCATTTACTATTAACGCATATTGGCGTGCTTAGGACAATCTTTGCGCCATTTGGGCGCCGAAAATCTTTTACCTCGATATGCGGCTTCCTACGCGTGTTAGATCTTAACCGCTCCGTATAGTCTTGATATCAGCGCAGTAATCGCTTGATTTCTCAATTAATAAAGACGCCCCTGACACTGATAATTCTGATGAAAACCGACGCAGGATTTCTAAATTACCGGACGCTCAAATCCCGGTTGCTGAGAGGCACGGCGAGGAATCACATCCGGATCCATGTACATCTCTCGAAACATGCATGTAAAGTTGGCTTCGTAATGGTGCTTCACAGAGCGCCTAAAGAGAACCTAGATGCAGAGTCACTTTTCGTCACAATCGTTCTTCCTCATAATGGGTGAACAGCTTGTTCGCTCCCATTCCGCCACCGGCTCGCTCGACTAAAATTCCTGGTAAACACTGATGATTACTGCAGTTCTAGTGATAGGCAAACGGCTCAATGTAAGAATTTCGTTGTCTATCAGCGGGAGTGTTCACACTTCAACATAATAAGATTGGGCGGAACACTATAGTTGGTGCGGACCTTAGCGCTCACTTGATAAGTGTGGACATTCTCTATATAAGGAAGCAGCTATTATCGAGACAACCTATTGGTTGAGTCAAAATCGGATTGATGAGAGGTCTGGAAACCGGCTGCCTGAACGCAGTTCCACATATGCTGGATGCCGTAATCCAATCGTGAGCAATCGGACAGTCATTCGAGCCGGCGTTCGCAACGACGGGATGTACACCAGCAACTGACAACGATTGATTCAGCGCACCTGTCCGATTCATCGTCCGTCTGAACAGCGTTTTGCACGTTGGCAACCTCTGGAAATTGCTGAATTTTTGAGAGAACAATCGTAATAAATCGAAGTGCCACTGGCGAATGACAACGATTGGTCGCGTTTGGTGTCTGATATGGAGTCATTTTGAGTCGCTGACAACCAATCGATCAGGCAAAATCCGCTGCTATATTCGTATTAAACGGAATGAGCGATGGCAATTGACGACGAAATTGACGACGAATATCCGGCAACGTGCCTGATATGACATCGGTTCAAGAACATTGGTCCTTCAAGCACCCTTCAAATTCGCGAGAAATTCTCTGACATTGGCGAGGACATTTCGTAATAATTGACGCCTCATCGGGCTGATGACAACAAGTCTTCGATGTACGTGTCTGATATGAAGTCAGTTCGAGCAATTTTGTACCTCCTACCCTCTCAATTTTTCGCGAGAAATTCTCTGAACATTCGCGAAACCATTCGTAATTAACAGACGGTCGCTGACGACGAATGACAACTATTGGTCGAAGAAAGTGCCGGTCTCAATTCAGTTCGAC
>CAYTDR010001021.1:0-3246 GCA_964436185.1 uncultured Candidatus Obscuribacterales bacterium
AAAACGTATAACAGGTGAGTAGACTGGGCACGACAACGCTTTCCATGCGGTCGACCAGCTCCGTAGTGTAGATAGTCAATGTTTTTCGATGCGCCTCCGCCTCTCCTTTCAGCAGCTTGATCTCTTGTCTTCGTTTTTCCAGAGCGAGGAACAGGGAGCCGAAAGATGTACAGAGGAGAAACCATCCTGAGACAGGCACAAAGGCAGCGGCAGCCCCAGCAGCTGCACGGAGCACGAAACCGATGGCAATAGTAAACACATCCAGCAGCACGATATGCTTGAACTTAGTCGTGTAGAAGAGCATCAAGCCAAGATAAATAAGTATCACCAGTGCTACCAACGGCCGAACGAGAACGCCGAGCCCAACAGCTGAAGCAGCCAGGCAAAATGCGATCGAAGCGGCCACCTTCACAGGTACTCGACCTGAAGCTATAGGGCGATTGCATTTGGTCGGATGTACTCGATCACTCTCCCTGTCCAAAATGTCGTTGAGGATATAGACAGAGCTCGAGGCAGCGCAGAGTGCCACGACAGTAAGAAGAACATTGCAGAGAAGGTGCGTTTCCTGGAGCTTGGCAGCAAACAGGATCGGCGCTAGCGCAATCATATTCTTAGTCCATTGGCGAGGACGCAAAAGCTTCACGGCCACCTTCAAGCGACTGGCTACCGCCTGGTTATTCTGCGCTTGAGGAGTGATCGTGTTGTCTATTTCCATGTCTCGCCTGTCAGGATCTTTTCACAGTATAAGACTTGTATACCCGACGGAGCCTCTCTCGCCGACCTCAGATAGAACCAGAAAGACTGGCCGAGAGCCTGCGCAATACAGGCAGGAGCTGTGCAGCCGTTCTATATCGGTCCTCCGGCTCCATTTCGGTGCAAGATTCAACCAGTTCACATATCTCAGCAGAGAGCCCTTCTCGTTTGCCCTTAGGATTGGAAGTCGATAGTGCTTCTGGTTCCTCACCGGTGAGCATGAAGTAAAGGGTGCAGCCGAGAGCATAAATATCGGACTCAATCATGGCTTTCCCACGAAACTGCTCCGGTGCAATGTAAGACTGCTTGCCGACCAACGTTCCTGTAGCTGTCCCAATGAATTCATTGGCAGCGCCAAAGTCGATGACGACAATTGAACCATCGGATGTGATTACGAGGTTATCAGGTGTTAGATCGCGATGAATAATCGGTGGATCTTGCTCATGGAGATGCTTGAGAATACTGCCGATCTGAATTGCCCAGTCGACCACCTGGTTCTCTGATTGAGCTCCATTCTGTTTGACGAACTGCCTTAAGTCCTGCCCATTGAGGTAGTCGAGCATCAGATAGTTGCGGCCGCCCTCGGCGAAGAAGTCTCGCACCTTCACGATTCCAGGATGATCGAGCTTCATGAGCAGGTTTGCCTCCCGCTCGAACATCTCTTTCGCTTTCTGCTTCACGCTCTCCTGAGCATCGTCCGGAATTACTGCTTCCTTGATTACGACGAGTTCTTTCTCATTCAAATCACAGAGATAGACAGCAGCAAGCCCTCCCAGAGCCAGATGCCTAACAACTCTCAAGGAACCATTTCTCAGTGCCCTTCCCGGCTCCAGCGGCACGAAAGAAGTCGGGCAGTATCGCCTTCGCAACTCCTCCTCCCACATGTCGGTATAGGAAAGCGAGTTGAGTTTGGCACCAGCCGCGGTGATATCTTCTTTCAGTTGCGCAAGTGCTTCTGCGGTGTCAGTTTTCTGACTCCACAACTCGATAGCGAGAAGCATCTGCTCCAGTTCTCTAACTTCGAAATTGGACAGCCGCAGCTTGATCGGTTTGCCGTTGTTCCAGTGGATAGCGAGGATACGATTTTTCCAATCCTGGCTGTCGTTGCCCAGCACATCGACTTTCACAATACTTATCCAGGGAATGAACCGCATGGAGTATTCGAGTTGGTCGGGAAGAACCGGCAACGTAATGCCGTTCTTATCGACAATCAACTCCACTCGCGACAATACTTTTGTCAGCGTCAACCCAGTCAAGAATGCTGCCAGGCAACAGATCACCAGACAGACTCCGGTTTGTAAGTGAGTCGGCGTGAGCCACGACATCGAATAAGTGAAATAGCAGTACACAAACATCACGCTGGCGACGGAAAAGACCAGCCCGCAAGCTATTCCCCAGGCCGGAAAAGTAAAGCGAAGAAACGCTCGCACCCCCTCCAGAGCATTGGTGTCGTACTTCGTTTTTACAGCTAGCTCTGGCATAGGACACCCCACAGACACCAAATATAGTGGCACATAACCTTATCCTTCCGCCTCAGCCATAACAATCGGCTCATACTCAGGCATTCGTTCCAACACAATCGTTCCGCCTTCGTCCTCAACACTCTCTTCGCTCGCCTCAATCGCCTGGTTCACTTCGATCAGTTCAGCAATGACAGCCTTCAACTCTTCAATGCTTTGGTACCTGTTCTCTTCTTTCAGGCTGGTGCATTTCTTGATAACGGTAGCAAATTCGGTGCTGATATCGTCTCGCACAGTTCGTACATCGGACGGCGTTATCGGCTGTGGGTCCTTGCCGGCAAGGATATGAAAGAGAGAGCAACCCATGGCATATATATCGCTTCTCACGCTCGGCTTACCACGGAACTGCTCGGGCGGCACGTAGGCGTGTTTGCCGACCACTGTTCCCGTCATGCCGGTATCAACAGTTTGCGCAACGTTGAAGTCGATAAGCTTGAGTTGACCACCTTTTTCGAGGATGAGATTGTCTGGCGTAAAGTCCCTGTGAATGACGTTCTTGCTATGTAGATACTCGAGGACATCGCACATTTGACCAGCTAAGCGCAGTGCCTCCTTCTCTCCAACCGGCTTGCCGAGAGTCGCGTCGCGCAGATTGGTGCCTTCAATGTGCTCCAACACAAGATATCCTCTGTGATCCTCGACAAAGAAATCGATCAAACGCACAACTCTTTCATGGTCGAGAACGCCCAGCGTACGCGCCTCATGCTCGAACCGTTCCAGTGCCTGACGACGTACTGTGTTATCGACAAATATCGGCAAAATCGTCTCTTTCAAGACCACCTGCTGGCATTGCGATCTCTCGACCAGACTGTTCTCCCGCGCAAGATACGCAGCACCCTGCCCGCCAACTCCCAGTTTTCCCATGATCTCATAGCGGCTGGTTTGAAGAACATGTCCTGGTCCGAGCGGGTCGAGATTTTCCCGGTTTGGAGAGCCTGACAGAGATTGCAGCCACAGCTCCGTATAGCTTCCG
>CAYTDR010001022.1:0-3237 GCA_964436185.1 uncultured Candidatus Obscuribacterales bacterium
TGTGGCTGCACGAGAGCCTCGAGCAGCAGAACTTGCCGCTGAGAAAAGTATTTCGATCGAGCGAGCCAGACAATTAATCGACATCCAGTGCCGGACGGAACTGGACAAGGAGCATCCGCGGGTCACTGAACTGGTGATGTTGTTCGACACTCATCGCCGCCTGGCTAATGAGTACGAAAGACAACGTATACCTAATCCCGAGATTCTGCGAGCAAGAGCTTCGACTCTTCAAACTGCTGTCAACGAGTTTTGCCAGAAGAGCGGAATGCCGCCGGTAAAGGTTATTTATTCGGGTCATGGCACTGCTGCTGGTTACGTGGCAGGTCACGGGGAGATCTTATTAAACAGTGAGACGTTGCTCTCCGGTCATCCGCCTGAGCGCGCCTATGAGGTCGTCTACGAGCAGCTCAGTAGAATTAATCAGGAGCGACTTGCGATCCAGGCTACGACCGCCAGGCTCATAGCTGCCAAGCGTGGAGCTGGCAGCACAGATCCTAAGTCGTTAAAAGCAGAAATAACTTCTGAGTTCGAACGTCTAACCCGTCCGGTGGGCGAGAAGGATGGCGGTAAGTCAGGCATCAAGCTAAGTCCTGAGTATCTAGACCGGATTCTCGAGAGTGGTATTCCGGAGTTCGATGCTGCGATGTTCGCAAGAGCCGACAAACTGCTTGAATCTTTTAGACCGACAGAACCCAGTCGTGCCGCAGAACTTCGCAGTCGCTATGCTGAGGCGGATGCCTGGCGAGGAAGGCTAACCAGCAGTACGGACGCCATGACCTCCAACGAGCTGGCAAGGGCACTCCTTGATCCCAAAAATAGAAGATTACGGCTGAGTCTCTTTGGAAAAGGTGCCGTGGAAGACATTCCAGCCGATATCCGGGCGGAATTGGACTCCTGGGAGAAGTCCTCAAAAAGTCCAACAGAGGACGCTCGCACCTGGGATCATGCAAAGTTCGAAAGCAAGATGCTGGAGCGCATCGGTCAACGATTGAACAGCATCAACCGTCAGCTGCAGACGGACCACGAACGTTCACATACCAGGTTGAATGAAGCTGAGACTGGACATCTACGGCAGGAGATGCGCACCGCTATCGAGTTGAGTCACGCCACCATTCTGCAGAAAGCGGTGGCAGGCAATCTGATATCACCGGAGACACTGCAAAGGGTTTTGCGGCTCGATGCCGCAAGGCGCTCCATGGTGGAGAATCTTCTCAGTCGAGCGATTACCGAAGGAAAGGATATTTCACTCGATGCTGTGGATAAGTTTTCTCGTCTATCAGTCGCGAGCATGGCCGAGCTGGACAGGCAGAAGTTGCCTCTTGAACGTCTCAACCTGATCATGGTAACCGTCACCGATCCTGAAAGAGCGGTAAGATTAGCCAATGCCATGAGTGCTGGAGAAATCAGCCGCGCAAACGCGGCAGCCTTGTTGGAGTTGCCGGAGGCTGCCAGGGCCGCCGTCGTTGAGCTGATTGTTCATGACTTCATCGGCAAGAACAACAGTGAACTGATCAATCAACTCGTTAAGCTGCACAAGGAAGGAAAACTTACGAGAGCTAAGTTTGAGTCCATCAGAATAGGGGTTCTTGAAAGTAGCATTTCTCCCGACTCGTTCCGTAATCTGCAGCATCATCCGGAGACGAGAGCCATCGTCGACAGTATCGTCAACGGACAGATTCGAGGAGAAACAGCCTACTCTACGGAGCGGATGAATCAAATCTTGAGCCGGCTCGGGGAGTTATCCAGCGCAATGCAGGCCAATCTTATCGATGCAGCTGCTATGCGCGCGCTCGCTCTGGCGGAAACACCGGCTTCTAAAGCTATCACCGAGCTGCTTGCGGCACAGAACCGCATGCCACGTTCCCGAAGGCTGAATGCGAAAACTATCGGGTTAATACTCGAGATGTCCAACGAGGGAACACTCAGTCCCGAGGAAGTTCGCATCTACGCTGAGCGGACAACACAGCGGGGCAATCGTTTGACAGATGCTGAGTTGAATGCACAGCTTACTGAGAAGAAAAACGGTGGAGAGCAAAAGAAAATTCTGGCAGAGGCGCTAGAACGAACCAGAGAAGCAATGCGAGAATCCTATGAGTTTGGGCGATTTGAAACCAAGATTGGTGAATCGGGCGTGCAAAAATTATTCAAGGATGGGCCCGCCGAAGTTCGTCTTCCTAACGGTAAGAAGGTGAAGATTGCAGGTTTCGAAGTGAGAGGAGCGGAAGTGCTTCTGCTTGTGGATAAGGGCGGAAAGGCGCCGGTTGCAGATGCTGAGTCCGCCAAAAATATCCTTGATTCGCTGAGCGGTGCCAAAGATTTAGCCGATCGACTGAGCAAACCTCATGAAGCTCTAACCGTACTGGCAACTCATGTGGTAAATCTGCAGGACGTAACTGAGTACTTCGCGCTTGACCAATCTGGCAAGCTCGTGGATTACAGAGAAATGGCCAGAACTGCCGAGCGGGAGTTGGGTGGCAGAGCTGAAGGTACCATGCTGAGGCTTGACGGATCTCATGGCCTGCCGATGGTGATAAAGTTCAAACCCTTGCAGCCAGGAGAGAAAGCCAATGTTCGTTATCTAAACGATAAGATGACGCCGAAAGACCTGATTAAGATCCTAGAGTCCATGAAGGGTGTAGAGCTCGATAAAGTGGTTAAAGAACAGCTCAGGCAAGAGTTGGGCGGAAGAGACTTCGAAGAATGCAGGAAGGAGCTGGTAGAAAAATTGAATACGCCGGAAGGTGAGAAACTTGCCAGTGACCTGAGAGAAGTATTCGAGGGATTCGGTATCGAATACGGTGAGGACGGCAAACCTAAATTCGAGAACGGTTCTCTGGTATTACGCCCGAAAGACGCTCGTAGCGTTGAGACAGTCAAAGCCAAGCTGGGTCGACTGGCTAAGGGTGCGGCCGCGGCAGCAGGAGGTGTAAAGGGTCGCTCGGTGCCGATAATGATGATACTCTTGGCTGTCTATCATCCCTCTGCAAAAGGCGAAGAGTCCACGGCTCCTGCAAGGTAGACGGCACTCGCACCAACCTGCTGCAGAACGGCGCTCGGCTCTTCACAAATTTCGTCGAGCATCGTGAGGATTTTGCCGATGTGTTTGAGAGTGTGGTAGAACCGCCCTCTTTCACCATAGGCTCGTTGCAGATTTTCCCAGATTGGTTGCCAATTCGTCTTCGGCACGTCAAGCTCGCGCATCAACTTGCTCCAGCGACGCTGAACGACCTTGATCTG
>CAYTDR010001023.1:0-3229 GCA_964436185.1 uncultured Candidatus Obscuribacterales bacterium
AGTTCTGGCCGGCGACCGAACCGTTCAATGATCCAATCACAGCGATGAACGATTCGGCGGTTCGTCGACATGACCTCCAGGAAAGAGTCTTGCCACCCGCCATTGGCAGAAAGTTTGCTGGCTTGCGCAGATGTGTCGAGACTTTCGTGCAAGGCAATGGCATTGATCGCACGCTTGCAGATGCGGAACGGGTCCTCCTGGATAATCCTGAGATTGATCTTCACAGGGCCGTCTATGACTGGACGGCACATCATCCGAATCCTGCGGTTCGGGATCATTTTGATAGATTCTTCTCCAGCCACAGGCAGCAGTCGAGGCTGATGGATTTGTATGGCGACTACCTGCGTCCTCACGTCGGCGAGCCCTTATTTGTGGATGCTTTGGAAGCGCCATTCGAGTTTGGCCGCAGAGCGCGCAGATATCAGGTGGATGAGCGTTATATAACTGCGACCCACCAGAATGTAATACAACTTCTACAGATCGGTGAGTGCTTTCGAGGGCAGGAAAATCTCGATGCAGTTGGAGCAGAATTCGAAATAGCCGCCATACAATCTATGAACCAGGCTGCCCGTCCGTTGAGAACAACCCAGGGTGCACATCCAACCTGCGCCCTCGCGCAACTGGAAGTTTCCTTGTGGATGAGCGCACCCGATCAGGCATCGCGAATTGTCAACCAGGTGCTGCGCACAGGGGCGTTTGTCACCACTGACGGTACCAATATCGAAATTCTTCCGAGTAATTTGAGGCCGGAACCTGGTTCTTTGACGTTCAACCAGAACGAGTTTACATATAATGGAGGAAGGAGCTATGCCAGCCAAATATTGCAAAACACTCTGGCAAACATCTACTGGCAGCGGCAGACCACCGCGCCGGATGGCAGGGTAGTACCGCGAGGAGCTCTAGCCTATAAGATGTATGAGCTAGCGCCCAGGACTGACGCTGCTGGTTACCATCCCGCCAAGATAACCGACGGTCTGTTTGACTACTCCACCAATAAAATTCTCGCGAACGATCCAAGGATCATGACGCTGGAAGAGCTGGTGGATATTGGCGGACAAATCGCCGGAGAACGCACAGTTCCACGCATAATCGACACGCACAGTCCGGTGCTCAGGAGCGCAGATCTATTTCAAAAACACCTCGATTCTTTGCGGTATCCGCAGGACTTTCCTTTGATTGTCGCTATTGATTCCAGAGCGATGAAGGACCCATCGATCAGACGGGTTGACGTCAAAACCAATCATGCCGTTTCAATACTCGCTCCATGGAACCATGGCGGTCTTACTTACTTTCACAACACCTGGGCTCCAGGGAATACGGTGTCCAATCATATGAACCGCGGGCGATTCTGGGAGATTGCCAGAGCCGATAACAGGCGGTGAAGATCGGGCGAGCAAGAGTTATCATTTTTTACCGACTACTTTCCTCTCGGAAATTATCCCGGGAAAATCCGATGTCGATTTTGTAGTGAAACCTATTGCAGATGCTTTGCTGTGCTGGATTGTTTTTCGTTATAAGCGCGGCAACTGTCGATGAAAGAGCTGAAGAGCGCTTTGTTGTGTTCGAAGTCCCGCTCCGGATGCCACTGCACACCAAGCAAAAATCTGTTATCGGTGGACTCTATTGATTCGATCACTCCATCATCCGTTTTGGCCGCGACTTTCAGCTGATCGCCTACCTTTCCGACGCATTGGTGATGCGACGTCGGCACAATCTGATTGCCTGCCGCATAGATTGTTTGGACTCTGCTTTCGGGAACGAAATTGACTGAGTGTTTGTGAAAGCCTTTCTGCCAGCCGTCCGGGCTGGCGTGCTGAACTTTCGAATCCGGATACTTGGTCGGAATGTCTTGAACAAGACTGCCGCCCGAAGCTATGTTGAGTGCCTGACAGCCGGCGCAGATTCCCAAGAATGGAAAGCCTTTTCTGCTAACCACTTCCTTTGCAAGTGCGATGTCGAATGTCGAGCGCTCTTTGTCCATGAGCACCACAGATGGTTCCTGCTTCTCTCCGTAAAGAGTCGGCGGATAGTCAGCACCGCCGATCATGAGCACGCCATCGAGTCTGTCCAACGCAGCTCTCAAGTCGGTTTCGTCCATTGGAGGAAGCAAAATCGGAACACCGCCGGATTTTTTGATCGCATCCAGATAAAGGGCGTGGATACGATATTCTGCCGGGGTGCCGCCCACTCTGTCAGTGTTGATTCCGATAATCGGTCGAATAGGGAGTTTCGACTCTTCAGCGGAGACTGCAGGAGAGATCGAGACAAGCACCAAAAGCATGCATATCAGATACTTCAGACGCGTTGCAAATGGTTTCATCACCGCAGTTGAACCGTCAGGCAGTCTCATTGTCCTCTCCCTTGTCATGCGCAAACTCGATAAATTGTACTGGATTGCCAGTTGATTTGCAGTGCATCCAAGGTGGGTCAATCTTTGTCGGCACGCCGTTCGTCACGGGCAGGAGTTAACATTCGCAGGTCCAGGCCAGACGTTAGAGCCGGTTGAAGTATTGGGTACATAGTTTATGGTCTGGAGTGGTAGCGTGGAATAGCCGTTCCCGGCTGGTCCTTAAAATGTGGGTGAGGATCCCGGATCCCACCAAAATCGTGGAGCTGCAATATGAGCGATCAAAAAAGAGACGGAACTCCTCGTGGTCAGGAAGAGGTTTCGAAAAAGGTTCTGGGGTCTCTCGGCAGGTCATTTACAAGCGATGCCACAATCAACTGGCTGAAGAACCTCAGCGAAGATGTTTCGCCCGCCGAGAGTATCGCCGTGCAGAGTGCCGAGCCGCCGTACATGACTGTACTCAGCTGCGTCGACACAATCTTCGACCACTTTCAACGATATGCCTTCGCTTACGAGTACAACCGCAGCGAACAGTTGAACGTCGCCGACATGATGGAAGTTCAATGCGAGCGACCTGACTTTACAAGGACAACAGACAGCAAAGTCAAGTTTCGCGGGCACATTGCCACTGACAAGTGGGCTCTGGTAATAGTCTCCGAGGCTGAGAAGATTCTTGCCTACATGATGAAGCTCGAGCTTGTTGAGATGTTCGACCTGCGACGCGAGCACTATCAGCCATTTCTGGAGGTTTATGCCACTGAGTCTGAGCGGGGTTTGATCTGGAAAGCTGAAGGTCAGACGCTCTATTTCGAGCACCTGTCGTTCATCGCCAAAAAGCTGTTTGCCGTGCCGATGCCGCCATTGCGCACGGGACCCAGCAGG
>CAYTDR010001024.1:0-3224 GCA_964436185.1 uncultured Candidatus Obscuribacterales bacterium
TATGTTCTGTTGCATGGTATTCGCGCCTAGATCGGAGTGGTTTTTCTGTTGACGGCGAAGCGCCGGTCACACTGAAATTGTCCCTCTTGCGATTGATAGCGTCCAATAATTATAATAGACTATATTGATAGCAGATTGCTATCAAAAGTTTTACCGGGAGCGTTAGATAAAATGATCGAGCTGAGGCAGTTGCGATACTTCATCCAGATTGCAGAACTGGAGCATTTCGGCAAAGCTGCGGAAGTATTGCACGTTGTCCAGCCGGCCTTAACTCGTCAGATAAAACAGCTCGAAGCGGAGCTTGGAGTCGAGCTTTTCGAGCGCCTTCCGAGAGGGGTTCGACTCAGTGCTGCGGGGCATACCTTACTCGAAAGGTCTAAGCAGCTGATGACTGATCTCGATCGAGCGGTTGTTGCCACCAAATTGGTTGGTGCAGGTAAGACCGGTTTCCTTAAAGTCGGTTTCGCAGATGGTGCCACATTCAGTGGACACGTGCCCGCCATCGTCCGCGATTTCAGGAAGGCCAACCCAGGCATTGAGCTGGAACTAATACCTGCCAGCTCGCTTGCACAGTCAGAAATGCTGCAAGATCAATCTATCGATGTGGGTTTCGTCTATTGGGTCCCAGACGAAGACAGAGGAGTTTCCCACCAACTGGTCGACGAAGAGCGAATTATGCTGGCGGTTGCGCAAACCAATAATCTATCTTCGAAGAAGTCGATCAGTCTTCGTAAACTAGATGGTAAACCGTTTGTCTGGTTTAAGAGATCCTATAGTCCTAAGTATTATGATCTGATGCTCTCCCATTGCAGTCGAGCCGGCCTGACACTCAATGTAGTGCAGGAAGCGACCGCTGAAAGTACGATGTTGAGTCTGGTTTCAGCAGATATCGGCGCCACTTTCATCACTGAGTCAGCGAAGAGAAGAAAACCCGATAATGTGGTCCTCATTGAGGTTGTAGATCTGCGGGCGACACTGACTGTCAGTGCTATCTGGCGTAACGCAGATCACAATCCGGCTCTTGCGAAGTTTATACAAGCAGTAAAAAAACACTGCAAGTCCGCGACTAAAACGAGATCTAGACCAAAAAGAAAAAATTGATGTTGTCGCCGCGGACAGGCGTTTAGCGCCGCCGATCTCACTTGTGAAACTACGAAATAGAATCACACTTTGATGGGGATGTCCCCTACTCCTTACAGCGAAACGCGCTCACAGAATCGGTTTTCCCAACTATAATGCGTTTAACGAAACTTAACTGCAATCGCCCAGGTCTTCGGGCATAGCCTTCCTTCATCCCACTGGGACTATCTTTTGCTGAGTACCAGTAACTACCGAGATGGCTATTTGTAGCTTTTGGGTTTCTTTGTGACTCCTGATCGCTCGTCGATGCGCGGTCGGCTGTCGCATGCCGCATGCTCTACTCTTTCCAAAGAGGCTTCTATATGAACACCATAAAACAATCTTCGATTGATCACGCCCTCGATCAAGCAAAACTACCACACCCTGAGGAAACCTGCGCGCAGAATCTGTTGGACGAGAACCCAAATGAAGTCTCGCTTTCAGATGGAAAGATCGGTGGCTATGATGGTGCCAATCTGACATTCTTTACAGAACCATCGTTCTATCTTTCACTCGTCACTGTATTTGTCGCCACGTATGTTTGTCTCGGGAAAACGCCTGTCCTATTCTGGTCCGCGTTCATGGGGCTCTCCGCACTGACAACAGCTTTTCACATCGTCGCTGAAAGGCGGTTGTTCCGAGCAAAAAAGGAGTTGAACGCTTGCGCCCCACCATTCGATGGAATTTTTGTAATTACCTTCGGTTCGATACTCCCCGGAATTGCGCTCCTTGGATACGGCATCTATTCACTATCAAGCTCGACCGCCAAAAGCAATATACCGGAGGAGCTCGGCAAATTGGCGTTGCTTCTCATCGTTCCGCTCTTTAATTTCTATGTTTGGTCAGCGGTGCGTAAGAAATATCTGATTCGCCCGCGCCTGGTCGGCGTCATGAATGGGCTTGCACTAGGGCTATCAGTCTCATGGATGCTCATCTGGTTGAAACTGCTGTTCTTGCACGGAGACGTCACATGTAAGTTTGGATGGCTTCTATTGTTGCTGACCTCGCCATTCCTGTTCTTCGCCGCTGCCTGTCTGAGCTTTGACTTGTGGCGCAAGGTGGAGCCAAGCATTGCTCGCATCACGACAACCTACTCAGTGCTCGGAGGGCTTTTGTCGATGCTTTTTGTTTTCACCCCCATGGCACGTGCATTCTATGTGCAATCGACATTGACCGACGCTAAGTACGCAACAGGAATTAAACAAACCAAAGCTCTTACAACTATCAGAGCCCTCGCGACGGATGAAGACTTGTTACCTTCGCGTCATCCAGTCAGCGGCTTTGCCCTGGCCGAACTGTTGATTCCCAGCAGAGGTCTCGATGACGCAACAGACGTTGCGCGGGACCTCTACTTCAAAATTACCGGAACACCATTCGCCTCTACGGAAAATGAACAGTCAGAACAGTCATCAAACGTTGGTGCCGTTATTCCTGGTCTTTCGCTCGCCAAGTCGCAGATGAGCGGATTCATTGATGCAGCAACTCTTTCGAGTTCCATTGATTGGTCGTTTACTTTCCATAATTCAACTAGTGAAACACAAGAAGTACGCGCGGAGATCTGCTTGCCGAAAAAATCCGTCGTCTCTCGCGCGACTCTTTGGATCGATGGATCACCTCGCGATGCGGCCGTTGGACCTACTGCCAGAACCAGGCAAGCATACGAGTCCGTGGTAGACCGCAAGCGAGATCCTTTGCTGGTTACGATGTCAGCACCAGATCGTCTCCTTATTCAGTGTTTCCCCTTAACGCCAATCGACGGCGAAATGAAGATCCGCATCGGCTTCAAGGTTCCCCTGGAAACAGCGGACACCAAGACTTGCTCCATGCAATTGCCCGCATTGCTGAGCAGCAATTTCGGGCAACCGAAGCGACACCGTTTCAGTTTCGCAACCAAAGATGCACCGGTTCTCGGTTTACCCGGGGTGGTGGTACAAAAGAATCCCACGGGTTACTCGCTAGCTGGTGTCATCAAAGCAACTGACGGAAAAAGGGTTTCAAGCTCGTTGAAGGTCCAACGAAGCACGCAAGGTGAGATTGCCACTTCTGACTGGTACTCGAAAAATCGCAGATACATTGTCCAACAGCTAAAGGAGGTCGCAACCGTC
>CAYTDR010001025.1:0-3221 GCA_964436185.1 uncultured Candidatus Obscuribacterales bacterium
TGCAGGAGGAAAGCGGCTTCAGGATCTACTGATACCCATGTTGTTAGTCAGCACAATTTTGATGTTTTCATGAGTTCGGCTCCTGCTTCAAGTGTTATCTTGAATGCATGACGGCTCACGGATTATTCACACAGGCACAGTTTTCACAGCTGATCCAGGTATTCAATCTGGAGAAGTTGCATATTCAAAAAGCGAGGCAGTTTTATGAGCACGCGACTTACGATCACAGGCGCACTTAAGCAAGAGACAGGCAAGCAGATCATCGTTGGAAGAGGTTTCGCATTTCTTTCTCCGAAAGCATTGAGCACTGCTGGATACTCATGGTTGGAGCGCCTATTTAAAGCAAAGAAAACAGTTTCACCACACATCGTTTCACTACTCGGTGTGAACGCGGTCGATCTGTTTGGTGTCTCCATCGAGCCTACCAAAGTGCCATCGATAGTTCTTGGCGCAGTCATCAGCGATAAATCAATCTATAAAGCAGAAAAGGATCAGATTAATGTCCTGGTCGTAAGACCACTGGAAGGTGGCAGCAAGATTACACTTCATTTGAAAAATGGTGGCGCCGTCGTCTCCAAGCATGGTGTCAATTTAGACAATAACGGTGCGGGCAAACTGCAACTATTCGACTTGACGGCAGGCGACTATGAGATTGTGGTTGATGGTGAGAGCGAGCCGGCGTGTCAGTTTGTAGTTGCGCAATACAAGCTCGTTCCGTTGGTTGTTAACTTACTCGGCCGTACGCAGTCCAAGGAAGGACAGTTGACTGCTCGGTTGCATCTTGAATCATTTGGTGTTCCGTTAAATGGTGAGGTAAAACTCGATCTGATGGACAGGCATATTCGACTGTCCTCGTGCACCGTGTCCGCCGAGAACGGCGAGGCGACTGCTACGTTTAATCTGTCGGGACCGGGTCCTCATTCAATCGTGGCTCAGGTTGTTGCCGATCAGGAGAAGACTGCCTCCTTCCCGCTGAGAGGAAGTCGAGAAGCAGAAAGATCCTTCACTTGTTTTTCACCACTGGGAACCGTGATATCGGGTTCTCTATTGCCTGTTCAAGAATCAACCACTGTACGCGGTATCCACCTGTTTGAAGACGCTTCTCGATCTAGTCCGGTCTCGTTGGAGCGGGTTGACTCCAACGTAGCCAAGCTAACTATCAATGAAAAAATTGAAGCACTAAAAGTAGTGGCCGTGAAACCAGTTGCAGGAAAGTTGGCAACTGCATCTGACCCCTCAGTGGGAACGCATCCGGAACACGCGGACAGTGAATACAAACGTGCGACGGAGTTGTTCCACAAGGGCGAGATCGAGAATGCATGCTCGGTGTTTGAGGCCCAGAGGAAGAAGTTGTACAATCCTCATTGCTACTATTCTTACTGGATAGCCTGCTGTCAGGCTAAACTAGGACAAACTGAAAAAGCATTGGCCTCTCTGCAGCGTTCTGTGCGAGCAGGTTGGAACGAGATCACTCATATGGGGACCGATGACGACCTCGCATCTCTGCGCGATATCGACGAGTTCCAGTCAATTGTAGATCGAGGGCATCGTGAGTTCGAGTACTTCAATCTCGATGCTGGTCAGGTCTTGGAAATTCCCGTCCATGGTCCGGTGACGCTTCTTGCTATCGGTGCATTCATTAGTGGGCGTGCGTGGGAAGGCTGGGCTTCGATGTTGCCACCATCGGAGGTGACCGGGCACGTGGAGATGGATTCAGTCTGCACGCCGGGAGAAGATATCACTATCAGGGTGGTAAGCAATGTATCTGAGCCGACTGTCTTTGTCCTCGTAAAAGATGCCAGACTGCTTAGCACTGACACTGCCGAGGTTAAGCTGGCGGCCGGTTTGAAAGAGTATGTGTCGGAAAGCTCGAAATTGATTCCTCCGGAGTTTGTCACTGAAGATTTATGGCAGCTATATCTTGCCAGTGCTCAGCCGCTCAGAGGGATGTCGACGACAATGTGGAGCACAATGTCGTCTGACGTTCCCTCGAACAGGACGAGAAATTTGATGGCGCCGGGTTCCGCGCCTGTGTCGCCCCCTGCCGGAGGTGGATGGGGTGAAGGGCCAGCCCCCTCACAAGCATTCGGATTCGCTTCGGAGAGTTCTGCCGGTATCCTTGCCCATCGTGCGGCACAGACCCCTGTGGGTAGCTATCCCCAACCCATGGCGCAGATGGCGACATTTTTGTCTGAGGACGCTGGTTCCGTATATAGGTTTGAAGAATTTGATTTACCTGTGGAAGCTGCGGCATCTGCGATACCCGGTGCATTAATTCTGGCAGAGCCACAAGTGAGCGAACCGCCCGTGGTGATTCCTCAAGACGAGCCGGAAGTTCTCTTTGCGGGATTCATTGGTACCGAAAATGGTGTGGCCACATTGGCTCTCAAACTGCCGGACTGTTTCGCTGAATATATCGTTGAATGTTTCTTGATCACCGGCATGGACTGGACTTCTTTCGAACACAGATTCGCTGCCAGGAAAGATTGTTTTATCCATCTCTCGACGCCCGTATTTACAAGAGAAAATGAACCATGCGTGGCGAATGTTTTCGTGCGAACGCCGGAAGCTGGTCAGCTCAAATTGACCTGTGATGGAAATCGGGTCGAACTTCTTGATGATGCGCTTTCACCGCTAGTTGGGGCGCCTGAAGTGGAAGCCGGAGAGCGGGTCTTCAGATTCCTGGCAAAGCCCGGGCAATATCAGGCAGTCCTCGAGCAGAACGGCAGAGTGCTTGCGCAAGAGATGAAGCGGGTAGATGAAACCGGCAAGTTGAGAAGAATAGTCAGGGCGCTAAAGATCGTTCAAACAGGAGAGACGGTCAATCTCTCAGGTGACAACTCGGTACGCGGGCTGTCTGTGTTGCCTGGTATCGAGAAGTCATTCGGAAAGCTTGTCGAGGAGACTGCCGGCTATGAGCACTTGTGTTGTGAGCAGACGGCGGCGAAAATCCTTTCTGCCTGCGCCATGTATGCGATGGCCGGTGATGACGACGACAGAGCGTCAAAGGCTGAGGCGATCGTAGTGGCCGGGATCGAACGAGAAAGAAGAAACTGGCTTCCTGGACGCGGTTTCACGACCTATCCTGATCGTGGATACACTCTCCCTGATACCTATTACGGACCAAAGGCCGCGAAGTATCTGTGGAATCTTGGTTTGCTCAAGGAGCTTAATACCAGAGGAAGTGCCGCTCTCAGCGAGGCTATTGAGCTCGGCTTGAA
>CAYTDR010001026.1:0-3220 GCA_964436185.1 uncultured Candidatus Obscuribacterales bacterium
TTTTCCACGCATGGAAGGAATGATACAGAAAGTACATTTGTGATTGCAGCCTTCCTTTCCGCTGACGACACAGTTCCGGTGGGTTCTTCATACTTCTCTAATGACTTTCCGGACCAACGCTCATCAACAAATAACGAGTTGTCGGTTACGACATCTGCCGCACTTCCAAGTGCTTCCGGATAATACCTTGCATGCTTCATGATGCCTGCCATATCTCCGGATGAGAATTTGAACGAATCAACGTGCAATTCCATTCCCTGGCAAATCCCCACCAATGGCGAATGGCTCGTCGGCTCGTTCGAATGCTTGTCTTTCAGTAACATCAACGGCATAAACGAAAGACCGTTAACAGAATAACTATCGTTGGACATCTTGGAGAGCTGAGTTGGACGTGCAGCCTGGAAGAACAGTAAAACAATAATTGGAAAAAGAATGAGAAGCATGAGAGCAAAGGCTCGTGAAGATGATCGTTGGGCTCCTACTTCGGTAGCACGCGACGTATCAAAAACAGAATCGCCGGAATAGGATATGACCTCGTTAAGCGACAGCAATGCATGCCTGACCTTGTCGAGTGAATCAATTTTCGAGCCAGAGTGACTGAGACAATCTGCTATCAGCTCTTCGGTCTCTTGTCTGAATGCACGACCAGGAACTGCCTCGGCCAGCGACTGCGTACGAGGTGCTCTTCCTTTCACGTCATAGTTATTTGTCACATCAGGCGTTCTTCCAGTGAGCGTTGTGAACATCGCTGCTCCCAGGGCGCGAATCTCCTCATTGCGTTCAGGAAGGTCCGAGTTCGCCGCATCTCCTGCCGCTATGTTTCCCATCGGACTGAATCTACTCAGCGACGATTGCTCGATAATTCCTATTGTGTCTACCCTGACGTGTACGCCGCCGTCGACGGTTCTTTTCGATAACAACAGATGATCGACAGTTAGCCACTCAGCACCTACGCCGAACTGATTCAGATATGTCAACGCATCACACACCTGAAGAAACACGTCGATGGTGGCCAACACGCTAAGCGGACCTGTCGACTTTACATAGCTCGCAAGAGAACATTCTCTTCGATAGTCTGAAACAACGAACGGCACGCCAGCGGTTGTGGTACTGTATTCGGTGACTGTTACCACATTATCGTGATGCATCCGGCTAGCGCATTTGACAGCGGACTCGGAAAGCAAAACTTCGTCCTTGTTATTGAAGGACTTGATGGTAACAACTGACTGAAGCAAACGGTCGACAGCCAAGAAAGTCGAGCTGACACTATCTTTGGACAGTACGGAGAGCGGTCTGTACCGGTCGATAGGAAACCGCCCTGCCTCGATAGCAAGTGCGAAGTTAGACGCCACCAACTTCTCAATCTCCTCAAAACTCAATGGCAACGCGGAGTCATCGAGCTGTGTTACGGCTCTTCTCGGATCTGACTTCTCTGAGTTAAGGTCAAACAGAGTCTCAACGACGATTGGTTCAGTCTTGCATTTACTTTCGGCAGTCTCCCTCGGTTTATCGTCAGATGAACCTGTGGAAACGCTGCCCGTCCGGGGGACATTGACAACCACAACAGCCTCCGCTCCAGTTTCCGGAGCTTCGAGGGCTTCGGCATCGGAGACTGCCAGTCGAACTTTTGATTCGATCGGCTCATCGAGTTTGAGACGCCTACCTGGCTCCTCAGCCATCCTGCCTCCGGGAATAGAGGTTCTGGTAGTCTTATTCCCGAATCTCGCAGTTGCCTGCAGCAAAACTGAGGCTTATTGCTGAGCGTCTCGTCGGTGCCGCAACGGCAGGGCGACGTTGCACAAGATCGCTCAAACACGCGGCCATGTCGTTGCTCTGCTCGCAGTTGCCTGCGGCAAAACTGAGGCTTATTGCTGAGACTACGATTAGCGTCTCGTCGGTGCCGCAGCGGCAGGGCGACGTTGCACAAGATCGCTCAAATACGCCGCCATTCCGTTGCTCTGCTCACGTTGTGTTGCATGCTCCCTGAAACGACTGTTGGTTGAATCGAATGAGAAGGCACGAATATCGATTTGAGTCTTGTGGTCTTCTAAACTGACCTTGAACAGATTGTTGAGCATCTCTAATTCCGGGTTTCCTTGAACGTCTGCAGCGCTGAATCCGCCTCGCGGTATCTGTACTACCAGTGCGTTTCCGCTTACTCCTTGAATGCTGGTAGCATCAAGGTTCGTCATTCGGCAGGCATTGTTGGTGCAAATTACTGTTGGGCTGTGAACCAAGATTGGCAGGTTTCGCTCCCTGGCCAGAGCGAAGGCTCGCCTGGCGTCGTCTGCCGTTCTCGCGCGGATAACATTTTCCGCGTTGGCTGGACGATCCGTTGGCTGAACATTATCCGTTCCCGCGGCCGGTCGATCTGTCGCCGCTGGTGGTACACCTGGTCTGTCGGACACAGGCGGTGTTACGGCAGGCGTAGCCGGTCGATCCGTCGCCGGTGGAGTCACAGTGGGCGTCGCCGGTCTATCCGTCGCTGCTGGTGGTGTCACGGTAGGCGCTGCCGGTCTGTCGGATGTTGGTGGTGTCACAAGAGGTGTAAATGGTCTAGTAGTCGACCCTGGCGGTGTCACTAGGGGTGCTAGCGGCCTGTCAGTCGCTCCTGGTGGAGCCACTAAAGGTGGTCTGAGAGTCGACCCAGGTGGTGTCACAAGAGGTGCTACTGGTCTATCCACAGCAGGCGGTGTCACCCGAGGAGTGAGCGGTCTGTCCGTCGATCCTGGTGGTGTCAGAGGTGTAAATGGTCTGATTGTCGATGGCGGTGTCACGCCAGGGACTACCGGTCTATCCGTCGCTGGTGGTGTCACTCCAGGGGCTACCGGTCTATCCGCTGCTGGTGGTGTCACTCCAGGGGCTACCGGTCTATCCGATGCTGGTGGTGTCACTCCAGGGGCCACAGGCCGAATCCCCCTGGTGTCGCTGAGGCTGCGTATAGTGGATTGAAGTAAAGCTGCCGGTACGACGTTGGTGTCGACTCGAGGCGGCGTCACCACTGGACGCGTGTCGGTTCCTGGTCGCACCACGGGAGGCGTCGCTGGACGTGTGTCGGTAGGTCCAACCGCAGGTGGCGTAACCACTGGACGCGTGTCGGTTCCTGGTCGCACCACGGGAGGCGTCGCTGGACGTGTGTCGGTAGGTCCAACCGCAGGTGGCGTAACCACTGGACGCGTGTCGGTTCCTGGTCGCACCACGGGAGGCGTCGCTGGACGTG
>CAYTDR010001027.1:0-3219 GCA_964436185.1 uncultured Candidatus Obscuribacterales bacterium
AATCGCCAATAAAGGTACCTGCCGGCGTGACCGTCAAAATCGATGGTCAGACCGTCAGTGTGAAAGGACCGAAAGGTGAGCTTTCGAGAACCTTCAGAAGGGAGATATCGGTAGAGCAGACAGAGAGTGAAGTCAATGTCATTCGCCGCTCTGAAGATCGCCTCTCTCGCAGTCTGCACGGCTTGAGCCGCACCCTGCTCAATAATATGGTAGTGGGCGTGTCGCAAGGATTCGAGAAGAAGCTTATCGTCACAGGCGTCGGCTATCGTTGCGCCCTGGATGCCGGCAAGCTGATCATGCAGCTGGGCTACTCTCATCCTGTCGAGATTGAGATCCCAAAAGGCATTGAAGTAGCTGTGCAAACCAAAGGCGGAAACGTCATCACGATTAGCGGCTACGACAGACAACAACTGGGTGACTTCGCCGCCTTCGTGCGCGAAAAGCGTCCTCCGGAAGTCTACAAAGGTAAGGGAATCCGCTACGAAAACGAAGTGATCCGCAGGAAAGCCGGTAAGGCTGCGGGTTCTAAGTAATTTAGTTTTCGCGCTGGACACATTTGAGATAACGAAAAAGCATTACGGAAAACAAGAGAGACGAGATACGGTCATGATTACGAAGCCCAATAGAAAAGAACTAAGATCGAAGCGTCACAGACGCATCAGACGACACCTGTTCGGCTCCACCGAGCGTCCACGCCTGTGTGTCTATCGCTCCAACAAACATATCTATGCACAGCTTATCGATGACGCTCTCGGCAAAACAGTTGTTGCCGCCAGCACGCTCGATGCCGAAGTGAAAGATCTGGAGAAGACCTGGAACATCGATTCGGCTAAAGCCGTCGGCGAGCTCCTGGGCAAGAGAGCGAAAGAAAATGGTGTCACTGCTGTCGTCTTCGATCGTGGCGGATACATCTACCATGGCAGAGTAGCAGCGGTTGCTGAGGGCGCTCGCGAGGCTGGACTGGACTTTTAGGCACGATACTGGAGAATTGACCAAAAATGGACAAGGAACAAGAAAAGAAAATTGGTGGTGGTGCGTTCGCCGAGGACGCAGCAGCCGTGGACGGTGGCAGACGACAAAGAAGGACTGCCTCTCGCGAACGCAACCCGCGCAAGGGTGATGATGGTCGTGCTAACGAGCGGCTCGAATCCGAATGGGAAGAGAAGATTATTCAGGTCCGTCGCGTCACCAAAGTCGTCAAAGGCGGTAAGAAACTCTCTTTCCGCGCCGTAGTGGCAGTCGGTAATGGCAAAGGCCAGGTCGGCATCGGCATTGGCAAAGCCTCAGAAGTAATTATGGCTATTCAAAAGGGTGTCTCCGATGCTCGCAAATCTCTGGTCACAGTGCCATTGATCGGCAGCACGCTGCCCCACCATATAGTTGGCAAGCAAGGCGCAAGCCGAGTTCTGTTGAAACCAGCCGCCAAAGGCACGGGCGTCATCGCCGGTGGTGCCAGCCGCGCTATTCTGGAACTGGCAGGCGTAGGCGATGTCATGTGCAAATCCCTCGGCTCGCGCGCTCCATTGAATGTCGCCAGAGCCACCATCAACGGTCTCAGGGACATGCGCACTTTCGAGCAAGCGGCCTCCTTGAGAGGAATCACAGTCAAACAGATGTTCGCATAACTCTAAAGAGTTGGCCACGTCAGGAGTTTCACCATGTTAAAGATTACATTGACACAAGGGTTGGTGGGTAAGACAGAGACCCAGCGGAAAATTGTCCGGGCACTCGGTCTCTATAAGTACGGCAGCTCCGCTGTTCATGCTGATACTGCGGTAATCAGAGGAATGATCGACAAGGTCAGCCACCTGGTCACCATCACCCAGGTCTCGGATGACACACCGACAGGTCGCGTCACCCGCAGAAATAATCGTTGCAAGAGCAAGGCTAAATCAGCCTGTTTGACTGCTGCTAAATAGCACAGCAAATTATTCAGCCGAGTCGTCACTATAGAGAGTGCCGGCGCAAGGTAGAGGAGAAGAGATGAAACTTACAGAATTGAAACCGACACCAGGTGCCAAAAGAGCCCGACTTCGCGTAGGCCGCGGATTGGCTTCCGGGTCCGGTAAAACATCCAACCGTGGTCACCGCGGGCAGGGTCAACGTTCCGGTTACAAAAGACGCTTCGGGTTTGAAGGCGGACAGACACCTCTTTTCCGCAGACTGCCCAAACTGCACAGCTTCGGTTGGGTGAAGAGACGCAACTGGGTCGTGATCAATATCGGCGATCTGGCTAATCTGAAAGAAGGCACCGTTGTCACTCCCGAGTCCCTGGTCGAACTGAACATTCTCAGCTCGGCACCAGCCTCTTTGAGAGTTCTCGCCAACGGAGAGCTAAAAGCAAAATTGACAGTCAAGGCACATCACATATCGGCTGGCGCTAAAGAGAAGATCGAAGCCGCCGGCGGTACCGTCGAACTGATCGGGCCCGCAGAGCCGACTCGTAATCGACGAGTAGTGAAGAAGAAATCGAAAGCGAAAACGACGTAAGCCTTGCTTAACATTTAATTGAGTCCCGGGATAACTTCTGCCTCTTCTAATATGATGAGAGCCGAGCCTTTATCTCGGCTCGTTATTTGAAAGGTTTCAAGAAGGTCGCCAGGAGGGAAGCTCGCTCCTCGCCCCATTCGAGACCAAAGACCGGGGAAGGGAGACAGCCTGGCATGCATTCGCCAGCGGCAGTCTCGATCTATAACAGTGAGCAGTTTGCAACAAGGCAGGACACAACTACGATGAATGTACCGAGACGTCAAAGCGGAAAGATCGGTGGCCCGGAAGAGGTTTTCAAACTACTCTCAGCGGCTGGTCTCAAGGAGAGGATTCTCTTCACGCTGGGAATGATTCTTCTCTATCGCGCCGGTGTCCACGTACCTCTGCCAGGTGTCGACGCCAGCGCTTTCGTCAAGCACCCGGAGTTAGCCCAGAGTCTTCTCGGCATGGTCGACCTCTTCACCGGTGGTGCACTTACCAAACTTTCAGTATTTTCACTAGGTATCGGTCCCTACATCACCGCCTCGATCATCATGCAGTTGATGACAGCGGTCATACCCAAGCTCGAGGATCTGCAAAAGAACCAGGGAGAGCAGGGACGCAAAAAGATTCAACAATATACGAGAACAGCCACGGTGGCTATTGCCATCATGCAGTCGGTGATGCTGGCTAATGTCTTGATGAAGATCCAATCACCGGCTGTGGTGCTTACACCGGGACCACTTTTCA
>CAYTDR010001028.1:0-3219 GCA_964436185.1 uncultured Candidatus Obscuribacterales bacterium
ACATCGATGCCGTTGGACAGTAGCTCCTCTATGTCCTGCCAGCGTTTCTCGTGCCTCGAGCCAGGAGCATTCGTGTGCGCTGCTTCATCGACAAGGATAATTCGTGGCCTTCGTTGCAGGGCCGCGTCAATGTCGAACTCCTTCAAATCGTGGTCTTTGTAGCTGACAATCTTGGGTGGAACTTGCTCCAACCCCGTCAGAAGTTTTGTAATGCCTTCTCTTCCATGTGTCTCCACAATTCCCAAAACTATGTCTATGTTCTCTTGCTGGAGCTTTTTTGCGTCTTCCAGCATGCCATAAGTTTTCCCTACTCCTGGCGCATAACCGAAGAATATTTTTAGCCTGCCTCGCGTTTTCCAGGATTGCTCCTCGTTAAAAAGAGCAAGGAATGCATCCGGATTTCTGCGATTTTCTTGCATTTATTCCGTGCCAGGTTTCCTGGATGCCAGTCCATCGAGAGCGAGATTGAGTTCCACTACGTTGATTCGCGCTTCGCCCAGCAATCCGAACTGTCTGCCTTTGACATGTTCTTTCACCAGAGCGAGAATCTGTTCTTCCGTCATTCCTCGAGCGTTGGCAACTCTTGTAACTTGCAGCTCAGCCGATGCCACACTGATATCGGGATCCAATCCGCTTCCGGATGAGGTAACAAGATCTACAGGGACAACTATTTTACTTTTTGCATGCTTAGCAAGAACGTCAATCCGTTTTTTTATTTGCTCTGCTAGCGCCTGATTGGTCGGACCGAGATTGGAGCCGGACGATGCTGCAGCGTTGTATGGCGGGCTGGTCGCAGACACGCGTCCCCAGAAGTATCCCGCGGAAGTGAACTCCTGGCCAAGTAGATGAGAGCCGATCACTTTGCCGCTTGCCCGATCGATGATAAGGCTGCCGTTAGCCTTGTCGCTCCACGCACACTGCGCAATTGCTGTGATTGTCAACGGATAGATGACACCACATAGGATTGTGATGAGGAGATAGATGAGGAGCGATTGTTTGAGTGTCTGGCGCATTGTCGTTTTGCCTGTAGTCTATAGACGCATGTAAATCGGCCTGGTCGAAGCGCTATCAAATCAAATGAAAGAACTCGAGAATCATGTCGATAAGCTTGATGCCTATGAAAGGGACGATCAGACCTCCCAAACCATAGATGAACAGATTGTCACGCAGTAATATTGCTGCTCCGACTGGTTTGTAGCGGACTCCTTTTAGTGCCAGGGGCAATAGAAGAAGGATGATCAGGGCGTTGAAGATTACCGCAGAAAGAATTGCGCTTTGCGGGCTGGCCAAATGCATTACGTTGAGACGATTCAACACTGGATAAGTGGTGGCGAACGCTGCTGGAATGATGGCAAAATATTTTGCTACGTCGTTTGCGATACTGAATGTGGTGAGAGCCCCTCTGGTCATAAGGAGTTGTTTGCCGATCTCTACAATCTCGATTAGTTTTGTCGGATTGGAGTCCAGGTCGACCATGTTGCCCGCTTCTTTGGCGGCTTGGGTGCCCGTGTTCATGGCTACGGCCACATCTGCCTGAGCTAGGGCCGGCGCATCGTTGGTTCCATCGCCGGTCATTGCTACAAGCCGCCCTTTACTTTGGGCGTCGCGAATCAGCCTCAGTATTTCTTCCGGCGTTGCCTGAGCCAGGAAGTCGTCTACTCCGGCTTCGGCTGCAATTGCTGCGGCTGTGAGCGGATTGTCGCCAGTAATCATTATCGTCTTGATGCCCATGGCGCGCAGCTCTGCGAATCTGTCTTTGATGCCGCCTTTGACGATATCCTTGAGCTTTACGGTTCCGAGAACACGAATGCCGTCTGCTACCACCAGAGGTGTGGCGCCATTTTTTGCAATTTCGTCGACCTGGCTCTGCACCGCATCCGGTATTGCACTCCCCTTCTCTTCCAAATAGGCAGCTATCGCGTCATAAGAACCTTTTCGAATCTCTTTTTCTTGCATATTGACACCGCTCATTCGTGTCTGTGCGGTAAAGGGAACGAAAGTGGCATTAAGAGAAAGCAGATTGCGCTCTCGCAGTTGAAACTTTTCCTTAGCCAGGACGACTATGCTCCTACCTTCCGGTGTCTCATCGGCAAGAGAAGATAGCTGTGCCGCGTCGGCAAGATCCTTCTCCGTGACGCCCGGTGCAGGGACGAACTCGGTTGCTTGTCGATTGCCCAGGGTTATGGTGCCGGTTTTATCCAGCAGCAAAACATCTACATCGCCTGCAGCTTCTACTGCTCGTCCGGACATGGCGATGACGTTGGCTTTGATCAATCTGTCCATTCCTGCTATACCGATGGCGGAAAGTAATCCTCCGATTGTAGTAGGAATCAGGCAGACCAGTAGTGCGATGAGAACTGTGAGACTGACGACCTGTCCCTTGCCGGCTGCTGCGACGCTGTAAGAGGAGAAGGGGTAGAGAGTTACTGTCACCAGGAGAAACACCAGGGTCAGTGCTGCTAAAAGAATATTGAGGGCAATCTCGTTCGGCGTCTTCTGACGTTTTGCTCCTTCGACCATTTGAATCATTCGATCGAGGAACGTCTCTCCCGGATTGGCCGAGATGCGCACAATCAGCCAGTCTGAGAGAACTTTCGTCCCTCCTGTGACAGCAGAGCGATCGCCACCGCTTTCTCGTATGACCGGTGCGCTTTCTCCGGTAATGGCACTTTCGTCAATCGATGCCACTCCTTCCAACACTTCGCCATCACACGGCACGACGTCGCCGGTCTCTACAAGTACGATGTCACCTTTTCGCAGGTTGCCGCCTGGTATAAGCTCGTACTTGGATCCATGAACGGGCTCTGCCAGTTTTTTTGATGTCACTTCTGTGCGAGCTTGTCTCAGGGACTGTGCTTGCGCCTTGCCTCTTCCTTCGGCCATCGCTTCGGAGAAGTTCGCAAACAATACTGTAAACCACAACCATATCGAGATTGATAGGATGAAGCTGCTTGGCGCATCGGCTTCTCCCGTCAGGCTGACGATGTACAGCACTGCTGTGAATACGCTACCGAGCTCAACTACAAACATGACCGGATTGCGAATCTGCACTCTGGGATCGAGCTTCCTGAAAGCGTCTATCAGCGCTTGAGTGACGATCGGCGGATCGAATAAGGGGCGGGCTTTGCTACTCATCTGATTGTTTTACCCGAGCTAATGATCAAATGCTCCACAACAGGTCCCAGCCCGAGTGCCGGGACGAAAGTCAGTGCGCCAAAG
>CAYTDR010001029.1:0-3206 GCA_964436185.1 uncultured Candidatus Obscuribacterales bacterium
CTCCTTTCCTAACAATCCACTGTGGAAGCGGCACTCCAGGATCCACGTACATTGAGTAAATGACCTCGGTGCTCAAACCATCCTCATGCGAGGCTAGAGACCAGCATCCTTTGAAGTCCTTGAAAATTCCGGCGCGACGCTGGAAGGAGACATGTTTCAAGGTGTCATAGTTCGATTCGACGACGAAACTTACCGGCGGTAGCGGAAAGAACATGTTGAACCTGCACTTGAGAATTGAGCGTTCCATGGTATCAGCGAGCACCACTACCCTCTCCATTTTTGGCGATATCTTCCTTTCAAATTCGAACGGATTGGCGAGAATCGACCAGACACGCGCCGGTGGAGCGTCAATCAAGATGCGGGCTGAGACGAATTTGGTCTCTCCTCTATCGATCATCTCGACTACAACTTCTCCCGCCTTGAGGCGTCGCCACTCCGTTGTGCCGGAGCAACACGGGGCATCTACGTGTGCATCTTGCAAAACGACTTGGCCTGACGCACCTGTGGGCGGGCATGTGAAAAACGATGAGCTTGAGAGCGCTGCGGATAGCAGCAGAATCTTGAGAAGGCGCGACACGACTTCGCCTCCGACATGTATGAGTGAGAGTTGTTAACTATTGTTCTTGATGGAACCGGCTGGTTATGCGGATTTCAACAGATTATCTATTTCGATAATACATGGAGCCCCACACGCTGTCCAGGTTCCGCATAGTGACTTAATAGCGCGCCTTAATAAATGTATGCCCCTGGCTGTCAGGCACGGTAGTCCACATGGAACGAGCAGCAAAATTCACGGCGTGTCTTGATATCGACCGAAGGTAAGTCATTTGTCCGCTTGTTAAATGTGCGCTACGGACATCAAGTAGATGCGAAGTGCGGGAGCACCGACTGGTGCTGATAACGCCATCACGATCGCGAATTCGCGCCTCTCCTCAGTACCCGCTTATCAGGTCTGGCGCCATTTCTGGTGATTCTGGAGTGAGCCGAATCTGGTTATATTTCTTCAACAGTGACTGGTATTCATCCTTCTTTCGTTGTATGTTGGCAGTCACCAATCTCACTGCGGGGGATGACCCTTGGCGCGTACAAAGATCGTCGCAACAATAGGACCGGCTTGCCGGAGTATAAGTATCATCCAGCAGATGGTGGAACATGGCATGGACGTCGCGAGAATCAACTGCTCGCATGCCGACCACGACTTCATTCGACATCTGGTGGCAGATCTACGGGAAGTCAGCAGGCGCATGGACCAGGGGGTTGGCATTCTGCTTGATCTGTCCGGTCCTAAACTGAGGACGGGCAAACTTCTCAACGGTGGTCCGGTTCAGCTAGAGGCCGGTAAGCAATTTATTCTTACCAGCCGCAAAATCGAAGGCGATCATACGGTTGTCAGCACCACCTACGAGCCGCTCTCCCGAGACTTGAAGAAGGGCGACTCAGTCCTAATCGATGATGGTCTGATGGAGCTCTTGGTCCTGGACACAAATGACACTGATTGCCGCTGCGAGATCATTACCGGCGGAGAGCTCAAGAACCATCAAGGCATTAATATCCCAGGTGTGCGTCTGTCGATCCCGGCGCTGACAGCCAAGGACAAACGGGATCTCGAGGTCGGTCTGGCCTGCGAAGTAGATTTTGTTGCTCTGTCGTTCGTTCGCGATGCGCAGGACATCATCGATTTAAAAGCATTGATGTACGACAAGTGGCCACCGCCCATGGTTATTGCCAAACTGGAGAAGCCTGAAGCGGTCGAGCACTTGGATTCAATTCTCGATGCCACGGACGGTGTGATGATCGCTCGCGGAGATCTAGGCGTGGAATTACCGCCCGAGAAGGTTCCACCAGTTCAAAAGCTGATCACGCGCAAAGCTATCGCTAAGGGTAAGCCTGTTATAACGGCTACGCAGATGCTCGATTCAATGGTCAATAATCCCAGACCAACAAGAGCCGAGGCCTCTGATGTTGCCAATGCTATTTTCGATGGAACAGACGCGGTCATGCTCTCGGAAGAGACTGCCACTGGAAAGTATCCGGTTAAAGCTGTCGAGATGATGGAAAAAATCGCTGATAATACTGAAGCGCATATGGATACAAGAGAGCTGCGCAAGCACAATATCTCTTCTGCCGCCTACGCCATCGCACACGCGGCCTGCGAGATGGCTGTCGATATGGAAGCCCGACTGATTGCCACGTTCACCAAGAGTGGTGCTACTGCCAGACTGGTTTCGCAGTTGAGACCGCATGCGCCAATCGTTGCCCTGACGCAGCACGCGCACGTCTACAATCAGCTCACCCTGCTCTGGGGGACGACGCCAATCATGCTGACCGAAGTCAGTGACTCAATAACCACCCTCAATCTGGTGGAGCAAACGCTGCTGCAGCGTGGCTTGGTAGGAGCGCAAGACAACATCATCATTACCGGCGGTCTGCCGATTGCAGCACGCGGTCCGGCAAACTTCGTCAAACTCTCGAAAATATCACCGCGAATGGTGACCAGCGATTGGGAGCTAAAGGGAATCTAGCGCCGCACTACTCGGTTTCTTCAATTGAGGAGTCGGAGTGCACGAGATAACCGCAGACGGGGTCATTTTTCAGCATGTACTTTTCGCGAGTGATTTTGACACCGAGAAGGCCTTCCATCAACCGGGGCTCTAGCACGCAGACCTGGCGGTAGCGATTAGCGACATCATGCAGCGCGCAATGTCGCTGGAAGATAAAGAAGTTGCCGTCGGGCAGCTCTTCCCAATCGGTCATGTAGCCGTCTTCCGAGAAGATATCAGCCACTTCTTTTACTCTGGCTCTCAAATCCTTGTTCTCGACGCGTGTGCGCAAGCGTTCGATATGTTTGCGATTGCGGGCTGCTAATACTTCCATGACGCCTTTGTGTCCGGACTGCTCGTGAACAGCATCGAGCAGATCCATGGCGAGGTTCTGAAAGCCTGAAGGGAACAAAGATTCCGCTTTCTCGCTCAGTTTGAACAAGTAGCTTGGTCGTCCCCTGGACTGTTTGACGATGCGAGACTCCACCAGACCTTCCGATTGCAGGCTGGCTAGATGGCGACGCACCGCCATGGCTGTGATGCCTAAAACATCGCACAACCGCGAAACTGACATCTCTCCCTCCCGCTTCAGGTAAAGGAGAACCGCATCTTGCGTACTGTCGGGTCTTTCGTGGAGCTGGTGCGTAATCATTTGTTACAGCGTTT
>CAYTDR010001030.1:0-3206 GCA_964436185.1 uncultured Candidatus Obscuribacterales bacterium
AGAAGCGATTTTGGACTACCTTGGAACGCACGAGACAATTAACAATGCCACGGCGCGCGAGGTGACTTACATTGAAAGCCAACAGAAAATAAAACGCCTTTTTGAGAAAATGATCTTACGCAATCTGCTGGAAAAAGTACCAAACACGGTGACCAGCCAAACTGCATACCGCAAGCCATTGCTGCCAGCATCAGAGGTCCAGCCTGTCGCCCCGGTGGACCCTCAGCCATTGCCGGTTCAAAAACCGCGAGATAACCAGAAATCGCTGTTCGGCGATGAGTGATGAGTTGGGCTATCCGCAGACATTTGTTACAAATATAAGCGCTATTGGCACAATGAACGATTCGCTAAATGGAACAGACTTGACCAAGGCGAATCGCGATGTTCCGCGAGAGCTATTCGGCCCAGATGCGTTTCGGTGAACAGGCAGTGCACACGGGATCCGCCGTTCCGGCCATGTTCACCAACTTCTCAGACCGCCGCGCGGGGGAAAGCAGCCAAAAGCGAAGATAAGGGCTTCCCGCGACTGACTGTCCTGAATATGATGCACTTAGATTCCCAAATCGGCAGGTATGGGGATCGAACCCATGCGGAGTCTGTTGCTTTCTGAGCTGCTCCGACTGCGGTTTATAAGACCGATGCCTTGCCACTCGGCCACCCTGCCTTCTGCAAAAAGTGGTCGCCTTGCCCTGCCGGGGCGTTTGGCCGCTAAACCGCGCCCCCGGCAGGACTCCTTCTTCCGCCTCGCTGAACGGCAACCACTCCAGCGAGGCTGACGACTCTTCTCATTGCATCCTCCTTTCGCGCCCAACGGCCCGAGATCCGTCCTGCTGAAATCTTGAAATGATTAACCCCAGCGCGATTTCAGGTCTGACTGGGCTCATTTTGTTGTCCAGATCTCACAATGTCCATAACCATTTGATGTGAATAGAGATATGACTTTTTAGGCAAGAAATGCGATTTGGCCATAATACAGCGGGAGAGCCGGAATTAGGCCAGGTTGTGATACACGGCGAAACAAGTTGGCCAAACTGCCATTTTGGCTGGCCAACTTCACGACTATTCATAGAATCTCTGGCCAAAGTTTCTGTGGCCATTTTTCCCGAATTTTCATCAAGACCTTGCCTTGGATCGCATTGTCGACGTGCTTCCAGCGTCGCAGTCGTTGCGATTTGTTGCCGTCCAGAGTTGTCCACCGATTTGCTTTGAAACTTCGACGGAACTTGTCGTAGGTTTCGCCGGCAATACGGGCAATGTCAGCTTGAGAGAATGGCGGCGTGTGCGGCAATCCTGTTTTGAATGTCATCGTGCTGTATATGTCGCAATGCCACCCCTCGATGTCATTTACGAGTGCTGCGGTGTGAGCAAGTCCTTGTTGAATTATGGCCCTTTCTCCTCTGGAAACGTGCCACAGAGTGATGGCTGCGAGATTCCAGCTCACGTACTGGCCTTTTCCTAAAAGCGAAGACAAGTGGAAGTCCCAAAATCGGCTTAGGATTTGGCCTCGTAGTGCAAGCAGTTGGTCTGCAATTATCTCGAACTTTTTCGGTCCGTTGTCCGTTCGGTATGCTGCCATCCACTGCGACCGAAATGCTTGCTCATCATGGTCACGCTTGTCTGCTTCCTCGGACTGCGCTAGAGCGGCCGTCCGCTTAATCACCCACGGGTCGTACAGCTGCGCGTATAGATCGCCGGATGATGATGTCATGCCACTGCCCGCAGGTGGCTTGCCCTGAATGAAAAGACCGGCGGAAGGTCGCCAGGGCGTGACGACTTTTCGGGAGCTAACCTATCCGCCTGATGTGGTACAGTATGAGCAATGCCGATTCGCCACGATAGTCAACCACCGCAGTGGGACACACAATGGAACAGCAACGCAAGCCGACACGCTGGGGGCTGTGGCTCGTGGTTGGGCTGGGGCTGCTGGCCTATCCGCTCAGCGCTCCGCCATACGATTAGATCGCGATGTGCATCGTCCGCAAGAGTCGTACCGGTATAGGCTTCTACGGCATTACGTCTGGAATGCCGTGCCTGACGATGTTTGGGATTTTTACTGGCACCATATCGATGGCCGCAACCAACCGATTCGATGGCAAAGCTGGAAAAGTGTGCCACGCGATTAGACTGACTCGCCTGCTCGCCCATCGACCAACACAGAATGACCCCAGTACCCCCTTTTGCATTCTTTGAACTAAAGTTCAGTATTTCGAGTGAACCTGGTCACCGGTAAAAGAACTGCCGTGTGTCATAACTCTCGTCTCCCTCGTACAACCGTCAAACGTCAGACACCAACCGACAACTGACAACTGACAACTGACATCATCTCTTCCGCAACCCCATGCTCCAAATCGCCACACAGGCCACCATGCAAGAATCTCTGCCATTCCAGGCTCAGATCAGTCGCGGATTCGTGAGAATTCCGAGAAAAGACCCGACCCACCACGCAAATCCGATCCCCTCTGGTCCCGCCCGAATGGACGACAGGTTTTGACCATCGAATACATCCGACTGCGACCGCCATTCCCAAATCAATCTCTCTGACGGTTCCTCGCTTCCGCTTGCATGGCGGAGTTAATTCGCGTCCAATCATATGTAGGTCAGGCTTTCCAGCCTGACGTGAGCGAACCGCAAGGCGTGCTGTCATTGGCTGGTTCAATCGAAGATCAGAGTCACCTGCTTTGCGGTAGTCAAACGACCATCAGTCAGCCTGGAAAGGCTAACCTACTGTAGGTCAGGCTTTCCAGCCTGACATGGAAATCCTATGACGAAAACACGAGGCCACTTCATGCGCATCCGGCAACTGTGTTTGGTTTCGGCAGCCGCGCTGTTAACTGCAACGAGTCTCTGCGCAGTGCCTCCGGCTGGCAATCGCCTCACCTATCTCAACGAGCCGTGCAACCCCTATTACGTCCATCGCGACTTCCCCAAACTGATCACGCCACAATGGGTGGGAGAAGAAGGGGTCGAGGCCGTCATCATCCTGGCCATCGACGACATGCGCGGTCACGAGAAGTGGGAGACCTATCTGCGGCCGATTCTGAACCGGCTGAAACAGATCGACGGTCGGGCACCCGTCAGCATCATGACGTGCAATATCGACCCGAAACACCCGCATCTTCAGCAGTGGCTGAATGAGGGACTCAGCCATGTGTCGGAGGAACTGGGCTCGATCCTTGGAGTGCGCGGGGAACCCGACTTCTGCGAAC
>CAYTDR010001031.1:0-3206 GCA_964436185.1 uncultured Candidatus Obscuribacterales bacterium
CCGTACTTGTCGACAATCTCATTGTTAAATAGACGCATGGCTTCCTCACAAGGAATATGGTCCTTATCTACAGCTTGTTTCAACAGTTTGCATGTTCTGACATGAGGCACCGAATGCCCAAGTCCACCCAATAACTCGATTGCAGGCTGATCATCAATAAGCAACGTCAAATTTCTTTTAACCGCAACTGCACAAGCTTCTGCTTCACCAGCACCAAGACCTCGCTTTGTAAATCGCGGATCTACATTTCTTGTCTCTTTCCAAATTTCTCGCAAGCTAAAGAGACGTGCTAGCACAAGTTCATCTTCCGTCAGCTCGATTGGCTGCCATAACGTTCCAGAAGCAAGAGCGAATGATTGAATAAATGGTGCGGCGGCAGCATATGTTCCGCCGGTGTCTCCATGGATTTCATGGAGTGGCTTGAGAAACTCACATCTTGGTGCGACGGTATAAAGAAAAGGAAGCAATGTCTCGCTCGGATCTAGCACTGCAGGCGGAATGAGGACTGGACCGCCGACGAGCTTCTGCAGTAAATGTGCATATCCCATGAAAACGAAGTTTGACAACAAGCTAGTGTCAATTATGCAATCACGTTTTAGTAGCTCATCTAGAGACACGATCGGCTCACTTCTAGAACGGAAATTCGCAGAGTTCCCTCTGCTCTGCTTCGGTCGGGCTAGTCGCCTCAGTTAGCAACAACGATTGTACTTGGGCCTGACTTACATTGAGCAAATCTGCGGCTTGCGATATGTACAGCTCATCATCGTTTATGAGATCTCTAATGGTTTGAAGAACAGATGTAGGATAGCGATTTAGATTCAGCACCTGACTCCCGGGCTTGTGAAAGACAGTGGGATCAAGGCCAAGTTGATGCGCCAGTGCGTTAGGACTATATTGAGACCACTGATGTCGCATTTCCTCAGAAATGTGCTTTTCATTTCTCAACCTGTACAAAATAAAGATGTAGCTAACGCGAAACACATAAGCAAGTTCGGTTGCTTTGAGCGGATCCAATCGATCTTTCCAGTCCCAATTCTCTATGAGTTTATTGAGCTCCTTTGTAGGCACAAGAAAATGAGTCGCAAACGCATCGGCGAAATACTCTCTCGGAGACGAATCCTTCCGAATACTGATGAGCGCGCGGCTGTTGTAATGAAACAAAGCGTGCGCGAATTCATGGGCAAGCGTAAATGATTGACGTCCTAGTGAATGCTCTGAATTTACAAGAATGCAATAACCTAGTTTTGGGTGATTATGAAACGCACCAGAAATCCCTGGCTTGGATAGATCCGACCAATCGCCTAAATTGGCTTTGCAAACTAGAACATCCTGTTCATCTAGAAAAGAATAAAGATCTGGAATCGAGTCAGTTCCTAATCCATAAAAGCTGCGCACTTCAGCCGCCATCGTTGGGGCGGCACGACTGTCGGTAAAATCAGGACCACGATCAAGTTTCTTTGGTGGTTTACCGGTGTTCTTCGATTCCATTCGGGCCGCTTCTTTCACCTCGGCCCATTCATCGAGGAAGTCGAACCAGCGACTTATTTCCATGTGAACAGACGGTTCACTCACCAATCCACGACAGAGTATCTCCCTCTCTAATGCCTGAGGTTCTGCCTGCTCCTTGTCCAATAAAAAATCCACACCTACACTATACAAACGAGCCAAATCCTCAATCTGGCGTAAGCCGGGCACGCGAGTTCCTTTTTCCCACATAGATATCGATTCGCGAGGCACGTGCAGAACATCGGCGACCTGTTGCTGAGTGAGTCGCGCTTGTGCACGCGAGGTTTGAAGCTTTTGGCTTAACGTCATTCGACCTCCAAGTCGGTACACGCAAAACATTAGACACGATTAATCTTGAGTGTTACCATCTCTATTATGACATATTTTGCATGTAACGCAAGCTCTTTCTGCCATTGCGGCATTTTGGTTACACTCTTTGCAAGGCGGTCGCTTGTGCTATTATTGTTGTGCGGCTAACAATTTAGCCAAAAACCTAGTCCCAGAGCCGCTCTCCGAGAGAGCTGGGACTGCTGTGCCGTGCAATTTTAAATGAGGAACCTATATTATGACTGACCAAATTTCAAACCAAATCGTAGGTGACAATCAACCACCTGTTTGCGAGGAAGGCGAAGTCGATGTTGTTGTCGACTTGGAAGAATGCGCGCGCGAGGGCAAACGACCGCCTCGCACACGACACGGATATAGAATTCGTATCAATGGTGATCCTTTCGTGATTTGCTCAACGACCATCACCGGCCGAGAAGTCTTATTGGTCGCTGGATTAACACCTCCGGAAAAATATACCCTTCGTGTGAAGGTGCGGGGCGAGCGTCCACGAAAGGTGGGCCTAGACGAAAAAGTGGATCTCACCGCGCCTGGTGTTGAGAAGTTTGTGGCGCTTCCCCGCGACCAAACTGAGGGCTAAACCATGAGCACTAGACGCCAATTCGCTCTTCCAGAAGTCGACGTTCAATTTCTCGAAGACTATCAGGTGGAATGGGAAACAATCAACGACGGCTCGCAATGGGTTTTGCTGCATCGGTTCCCGACCGGCGACGGATACAACCACACCGAAGTTACGACAGCGATAAGACTTGAGACCGGTTATCCAATTACGCCACTAGATATGGTGTATTTCGATCCACCACTCGCACGAACCGATGGAAAGTCGATTCCGGCAACCACCCATAAACAACAAATAGATGGACGAACATTCCAGCGCTGGTCCCGACACCGAACGCCGCAGAATCCGTGGACACCTGGTGTAGACAGCATAGAATCTCATATCCATCTGATCGAAGACTGGTTGCAAAGGGAGTTTGAAAAATGATCCCCATAACACTGACATTAACGGCCGATGTACATGCGAAACTGCAAGAGCATCTCTTTCCTGGTGATGGTAAAGAGGCTGTTTCATTGGCTCTTTGCACCAGACGAGCAGGCGATAGAGTGCACCGATTGCTTGTGAAAGAGATATTCAATATCCCTTACAAAGATTGTTTCGAGCGAACGTCGCACAACGTCAGATGGAATACCGACGTTCTAGTTCCCCTGCTTGAGCAAGCAGACAAAAACAAACTGTCGGTTATCAAAATCTTGGTTGAAAACGGCAAAGTCAGATCAACCGTCAGCGCGTTAAAAGGCGCGGCTGCGATGGGTTTTGATTTTGACGAAATGCTAAATGTGATTAACGCGCTTAC
>CAYTDR010001032.1:0-3205 GCA_964436185.1 uncultured Candidatus Obscuribacterales bacterium
CACAGCTTGCCAAGAGTTCGTGATATCTCAACACCTTGATCAGGCAAGAACATATAGCCTTTCCGCTTGACTACCGCCCGATTATAGTGTCAGACAGTCCCTTCGGTTTGGCAAATAGCGAAGCTCGCGGACGCGCTCATCGGTTCACTTCCTTCGTTGAAGAAAGTGTGTGGTGGTGGTCGCTAGCGTAGTACTCTATTTGATACCACTATCAACTGGAGGTGAGCTGATCGGCCTGCTCACTCGTCATCGATTCCCAGCGACCTGTGCGGCTTAACTTTTTTCGAGCCGCATCGGCTACCGATTGGGCAAGTTTCTGTGCTTCTTTCTCTCTGCCGCAGTGCTCGAGGAAATTGATGTAGTGCGTCATCAGTTTAGTTACCTGGGGATCGTCTTCTCCCAGGAGAGTTCGTTTGATGGCTAGCGACTTCTGATAATAAGCCTCTGCCTCTTCCTTCTTGCCCCAATAGTGATAGAGAAGCGCGGCGTTCTGCATGATTGTGGCGGTGTCTTCATGCGCCGGACCAAGAAGGTTCGTGTAGATTTTCACTAATCGCTTGAGAATCGGAGCACCAAGCCAGTAACGCTCTGTTGCGTAGTATATTCGACTCAAGACTCGCAATGTTTTTATCAGCCTCGGGTCGTCATCTTTGTGCTCTTCCATGAGCTCGAGCGCGTAAAGAGCCAGAGGTTCCGCCTGCTGGTACTTCTTTTCGTTGAGACAGGTCTCGATCGAGTGGATCAGAATTGACCACCGTTTCTCTGATTCTGCTACTTCTCGGAGGCGTCCATTTGCCTCATCATCCGACTCTGCCACCGGCTGCTGCACCTTTATCTAGAAATTCTTCCACCAACAAGTATTATGCCTGGTAAGTGGAGATAAGAAACGTTCATCTCCAACATTTGAAAATTGTGAGACAGTGAAACTTCTCAATTTTCGACTAGTGAGGAGCTGTTGATTTCAAACGCCTGAGAGCAGCAATGACCAACTCTCGATGATCGAAGGCAATCTGCCGGGCGAGCAACTCGCTTGCTCTAATAAAACGAGTAGAGCCCTCTCTGGCATCATCACCGGCAGCCAACGCACTCATGACAAGCCCCTGCTCGTCAGGATTTATAAACCAGGCATAGCCGTGATCGATCACATGTCCTCGTTCATCCCTGTCCGGTCCGGATCGAACGTCGATAAGCACCATGCTGTCGGACTTGACGCGATATGTGAAAGCCCTGCCGTTTGCTCCCTTATCGTAGAAACACTCTTCCATCAACTCTCGACTGGCACACTCCGGCAGCGTTTCCAGATGGACATTGAGAAACCCGCCGGGCAGGCTCTCCATACCTTTGAACGGTTCCCTGTCTCGTACAATCGTGAGAATAAGCGGGTCGGCATCGTTGATGTCCGCTATGGCAGCCACAGTAGCTGTTGAATCTGCTTTCGAGAATCGGTACACCATCAGGTGTTCCGAGGCGATCAACCGTTCCAACCCTCCGGTTACCACAATCTGCACAGATTGTTCACCGAGCTCAGCCAAAACCGGCGTAAGCTGCCAACGATCGGCGATGGCGTCGGCGACAATCAACACATCATTGCCACTGTCCTTGAGCGATCGGCAGGCCGAGCGCAATTCTTCAGCCGAGGGAGAACCGGCAAGAAGAACAATCAAGTCTGCACTTGCAGCCTGCGAAAGGCTTGTCGCGTCCAGCAGCCTGACACCGTTTTTCCCTGCGATTTGCTGCAGGTGGGCAAGACACTCATGCCATGGAGGTTTCGAGCTTGTATTATCCTCTTCTAAGTCAGAGGACGGCCATATCAATAAACCGAACTGTCTTCTCAAAATCGGCTTCCCCATTGAGCTACCGCGATATCGCCGACGAGAGTATGTTAGAACGCTCTCGATTCGTTCATCAGACGCTCATATTGCTTCTTGTCTTTTCCTGCCAGATCGAACCGACCTTGCTTCTCGTACGCCTTAGAGCGGTGCAAGTAAGCAGTGGCGGAGTCGGAATTGATGTCGAGCGTTTTGGTGAAATCGATAACGGCTTTATCGAACCGGCTCAATGCCATGTTGGCCAGTCCCCGCATCATAAATGCATCGCTGCGACCGGGGCTGATGCCCAGGAGAATGGTCAGATCAGCGACGGCCTTGCCGAAGTTGCCTAGTTGGAACTGTACCTGGGCTCGCAGATAATAAGCTTCTCCGACCTCCGGCTCCAGATCTATCGCCGTATTGAAATCCTCGAGCGCATACTCGAACTGTCCCATCGCCAGATATGATGTGCCTCTGCCGATGTAAGCAACGACGAAATGCGGGTCCAGACCGATCAGTTGTTTGTATTTAAAAATTGCGTCCTCGTGCCGACCTTGCCCAACGAGCTCAACAGCCTGGTTGAAGACACCGTTGACGTCATCGAGCACCTGCATATCGCGTTGCTGGTCGAGCTCCGCCGCCAGTTCAGGAGGAGGTGCTTCTCCTGCCTCATGCGTACGGCAAGAGATTAGCCGCTCTCTCAATTCGAATACTGCTTTACGCCAGTCGCTGGCGACATCCGTTCCATCCCATAGTTCTCGCAGCTCGGACTTTTTGGCAATCTTCGAAACCACCAGAATGCTGAGCTCGAGCATCTCCTTTTGGGCGACAAACTTTTGAGCACGCAGCCACATCGAGGCTTCCATGGGGATATCTTCGCTAGACTTCCCGCGTGAGGCAGCGACAATTTCAGCTGCGGCAATCGCTCTTTCAGCATCCTGAGCATCGATGAACGTATCCGTACGCAACACGGCAAGAAGGGCTTTCTTGATCGGATCCGTCGAGATGGAGCCGACCAGCCCTTTTAACCAATCGTTGGCTTGATCGTTGCCAAAACTTCTTACATCCCAGACCATTTGATTGCTCACCAGGCGCGACTGTAAGTCGCTTGCTAGAATACGACGCCAAAATAGTTTATCAAGGAAAACAAGGGAATTATCTCCTTATCGTCCACACTTTTCAATCCAGTCGCTAAAACATGTCACAGTCGGGTTGTCGTGAGCAATTTTGATGCAGAGTCCGGCAGACAAGTTCTTCATGAAAGAAACGATAAAGCGTCACAGCTCAACTACTACTGCCGGCGCGCTGCCTGGCGAACCACAACAGAGTATGCGAAAAATTGTGACGTCGGTATTTTTACTATGCGCTATAGTTCTACCAGGACGAAATAACGAAAA
>CAYTDR010001033.1:0-3205 GCA_964436185.1 uncultured Candidatus Obscuribacterales bacterium
TCGAGGCGGACAAAAATGGAATTGCATGGAATGAATGCAGCGATGGACATCGTAACTCTGTGCAGCCCGTTGCAGTTTGGCACCAGCGGCAAGGTTGATCTGGACGATTACGAACAGTGGCTCCTACTCCAGTCTTACAGGGTCAATACAAAACGCATTTATCTGTCACAAGTTCGACTGTTTTTACGTTACTGCGATAGTCAAAAAATGAAACTCACATCCCCGCCACAGGCACTATATGCGGTGCAACAATACACTAGCTACCTGACGCGGGAACAATACCTTCAATCAAATTCATTGAACGTCATTGCCTCAGCTCTCCAAAGCCTTTTCACATTCTTGAATATAGATATCAAACTTGACCGGCATTCAATCCATGAAACCATCGCCGATTTCACGACATGCGCCGCTTTCCTCGAAAAGGCGACATCTGATTTGATCTCCGCTCGAGACCGGGCGATAGTGTTGATGATCGGTCGACTCGGCTTCAGCCCAGTCGAGTGCGCGGCCCTCAATGTTGACGACCTCATTGCTTGCCGGTGCAGTTGCAAATTTTTTCTCAAGGAACCGCTGAGAGCGGAAGGCTCACCGGCACGATTCGTGGCTTTGGCGGAAGAGCTGGTTACTCCGCTCGTTGCCTTGCTGAATCAAAGACGAGACAACAGAGTCACTGCCGACGCACTATTCGTAAGCAAATTGTCGGAACGGCTGACCCCAGGCACGATCAACCTTCTAATTCGAAATTTGGGAATCAGGGTTGGTTTACCGATGACAGCACGCCACCTGCGCAAATTTGCCATGGAGAAGGAAACCTCAGTGACACCCGCCGAAGAAGAGTACTTCATGTAGCGCGTCGGACTGTTGCGGCGATTTGGCGGAGCGGTTGGTAAGGAGCAAGAATGTTCGGCCCTGCAGGCAGTACCGAATTCGATATCATTGGCTAATATTCTTTCGATGGCAGTGAGCAAAGGAACTGGAAACAAGGGCGAATCGAGGTAAAATAACCTGGCGCGAACCGACGGATCTGTAAGCTCGATGTCAATGACCGACGAAAAGCACCACATTGTTCATAAGTATCCTCTTCTCGTCGCGGTTATACCCACACTTGTCCTGTCACTTTCTATCGTTCTTGCCATCACACAACTGAAGTCAACATCTCTCAACGAGCTCAGGTCACTGTTGCTAATTGCAGTCTTTGTTGGAGCGTGTTTGTCCATGCTTGCGAACTTAGCCCTTTTCAGCTCGTTCAAAAAGAATTTCTCACAGCCGCTCGATACGGTCCTTGCCAATTCAGAACGGCTTCTGAAGCGGGCACCACTGCAGTCACTCATCACAGGTAACACAGAGCTGTGCAAAATAGATGCGGCTCTGCATCAAGTAGCCAACGCTCTGGACAGCGCCGAGGATATTCTTCATGACAGCAGGCTGCGCGTTCATCTGCTGATGGAGAGCTTGCCTGTCTCACTGATTGTGGCTTCCAACGACGGCATTATAGAAACAACCAACATATCAACCGAGCAAGTGTTCGGATACCGTCAATCGAATCTGTCAGGTTTGCACCTGAGCGTGCTCTTCATCGGGCACAACGAGTGGCAAAGCGAGGCTATGGATAGTATCAATGCCAACTTCGTCGGCCGCGTGCGCGACCTTGATGCAGTCAGAAAGGACGGCAGCCGGGTTCCGGTTGAACTCTCCATCGCCAGGTTCGAAGTACAGGGCGAGCAAAAACTGATCATTGCTGCACTTGACGTGACAGCGCGCCGTGAGATGGAACAGTTCAAACAAGAGTTCACGCAGATGGTCAGCCACGATCTCAGAAGCCCTCTGACAGCCCTCTTACTGGTAGTCGATCTGCTCCAATCCAACAAAATTGGTGAGCTCACCGCAAAAGGACGGGAGATGGTCGACCAGTGTCATACCGATGTCGATCGCATGATCGCGCTCATCGATGACTTACTCGATCTAGAGAAGCTTCAGGCCGGCAGGATGAAGATGCGTTTTGAAGTTCTCGACTTGTCGTCAGTTGTGCGGCGCTCTGTCAGCGGACTCACTTATCTGGCCTCTCAAAAGGGTATTCGCATCGAGGCGGACGACCAATCTCTCGAGATTCTTGGCGATGGACCCAAACTGGTACAGGTGATGGTAAACCTGCTATCTAACGCCATTAAGTTCTCTCCACCGAAGAGTCAAATCACGATTGCCTACAGCGAGATCGATGGCGCTGTTGAAGTAAGCGTCGCAGACCAGGGAAGAGGCATCCCCCAACAGCATCGAGAGAAGATTTTTCAACGCTTCGAGCAGGTGGAGCAGGCCGATGTGGCTGGTGGAAAAGGTCTTGGCCTATCCATCTGCAAGGCGATCATCGAAGCCCACGGCGGCACTATCCAAGTAGAGAGCGAAGGCGAAGGCGCCGGCAGTAGATTCAGATTCAAACTTCCGCAACCCGATTAGATGCTCTCTCAGATGTTTTTCCATTTGCAGAAGGGGTATAACTTTCTGCAAGTGCACTTCAAAAAAACATGTCTGCGACGGAAACGTGCGTTAACTGCGGAAAAAAGATTCGAGCCACATCACCTGGCTCCATAACGCAATGGTTGTTTCCCTCCAACGACTGTGTCTGTAACCGAAAAGTATTCAAACCAGTTGAGGATTTTGAGTTCCGGCAAAACCCTCAGGTGTGCCTGACCTGTTCAAAGCTAAAAGGTCCGGCGCGCACCGGTACCATGACCCAGTGGATTTTCTCCTCCAAGCGCTGTAGTTGCGATCCTTACGATCAAGAGCAGGATAAGGCGGCAGCGGATGCGTTCCGGACTAAAAGCACAAGAGCAGAAACATCTTTTGCAGCGCAACCAGCAGCGACGAAGTCTGTTGCAGAGGCTCCCGATCTCGATCCTGCATATTTCCCGACCTTTCGTTACAAGCCAATCAAGCTGCTCGGACAGGGCGGTCTCGGGCAGGTTTATCTCTGTTTCGATGAGCTTTTGAGCAAAAACGTAGCGGTGAAGTGCCTGCTGTCGCTTGCTGACGAGCACGTCCTTTCTTTTCAGAACGAGGCGAGAATTGCTTGCCAGTTCAAGCACGAGGCCCTGATACCGGTCCTTGATTTCGGTGTTACATCTGGTGGCAGGCCTTATATGGTCATGGAGTACTTCGAGGCCAGAAGCCTGCATGAGGTTATCGAAAAACAAGGTCCCCTGGCTGAAAC
>CAYTDR010001034.1:0-3201 GCA_964436185.1 uncultured Candidatus Obscuribacterales bacterium
GTGGGACCGGGCCCAACGCGATGCACAACGGCTGCAGGCGGAAGCAGATAGGCAGTATCGGCAGATTGTCGGTGATATCTTACGACCTGGCAGCTCTATTACCACCGAACAACTGCCCGAGCACCTGCAGACCTTGCGAAATCTGAATACGGAGACTTTCCAGCAATACCAGTCGTGGGTCACAGATATGGAGGTGTTGACTGCAGCCAGGATTCTTGCCGAAAGCAATAATCTCCAGCGAGTTCAAGAAGCGATTCGAACGCTCAGATCCAGCACAAGCCCGCTGACCGCCCCTTACCAAACTCTGCTCAATGCAGAACAAATCACCAACCCAGAAAGTCTCGTCGCATTCAGACAAAGGGCAGGGGCTGATTTGACCTCGCAAATCGGAAATGATCGGAATCTGTTGCAGATGCGTTTTCTTGAAGAGCCTCTGCGTGAGATGGTTCGTGCCACTAAAAGCCCGGTTGACAGACCCCCCATTCAGTTTCTGCAAGAACTGCAAAACCAGCTACAAACAGAGGTCAACAACGGCAATTCGCTTGCTGGCGACACGCTGGATTATGTCAATGCTCAGGTTCTGTGCGGCCGAATCGGAGAGTCTACTACGCGCCAGGGTGCTGGCGCTATCGCAGATGAGTTGATCCGTTCTATCACGCGCCAGGACGGAACAGTCAACCAGCATGCGTTGAATGCAGCAATTAGTCTGGTGGGCTCCGGCGCTACGCCAGGGCAGTGGCTGACTCGGAGGCAACTGGATGGGAACCGGCCGTCGTTCTGCACATTATTGGCGAACGATTTTGACTTGCCGATGGCGTTCAGAAGCCATGTGGCGCAATCCTTGCAGCAAGTCTTGAATAGGTTGCCTGATAGTGTCCATCTCAATGCCGTGCAGATGCACACACTTGCGATGGGCTTGCAGAGACCAGAAGCCAATCCGAATTCAGAGCCCCGTCACCGCAGTGAGTATCGCCAGGCAATGGAGGAAATCTTACGCAGGCAGATGCGAACGGACAACGGTGACAGACAAGCTCGAATCATAGCTGTTGCAGATGCGATGATTAACAATGTCACAGGACTCGGCTCTGTGATGATGGAAGCGGATGCCGCCACCCTTCGTCGCATAATGCCTCGCCTGGAGCGTCTGGCCGAAAATGGTGATAGAGATGCATACATGGTTCTTGCCGCAATGGCAAGCAATACCATAGCTGGTGACTCCGCTCAAGCTACCGAAGCAGGACGTATTATCGGACGGGCAGCGGCAAGAGATAATGGGCGGCATCTCACGGCAGCTACTGAAGTCGTATCGCAGGTCGTGGAGCAGCGCGGAGACCGCGGTACCCTGCTTGAAGTACTGGGAAATCTTTCCTTCCTTACTGGATTGCCGAATTTCGAGACGGGTCATTTGGTATGGCGTGGCTATACCAACTCAAGCAACCCCCGATTGTTTCCGATGGGAGAAACTGGTGCGACCAATGATTTCAGTCGCACACCGCTTATAGTGTCACCGACCGATGCACATACGTCGGAGCATCGATTCAGTGCCGCTTTCGGACTGCTTGCCGATACAAGGCACCTGGATGAAGTAACAATTCCTTCCATTGCAGTCAACATGACTCGTGAGATGGCAATTTCCTTACATCAGGCGTCTCAGTCATTCTCGGCAGAGCAACGCGATTTGTTCATGAGCTCATTGCGCGATAACCTGCGAACTCCCCAATCGTGGACGTCCGAAAATATCGCACGGGTGGAAGACAGGCTCGTGGCCTTCCAGGCGTTTGGAGCCTTCGGATGGACAAGGGATGTGCGCATGCTGGGAGAGCTTCTAAACGTGCAGGTTGGCGAGGAGAATCCACATTCAACCGAACTTCGCCAGATGCAACAGGTGGCGCTCGAGACGATGTTCTCCATGTTGAATTCTCCAGTCGAGCAGGTGAGAAGAGCCGTCCTGGATCGCCTGGAACAGCAAGCCTGGCCTGCCCACCTTTTCCCTACCTTCCGCAACGCGGTGAACGACCTGGTTCAAAACGGCGAGCATCTCTCGCTCAATGAGTTGCAACGCGCCTTTTCGATGGTGCCTGGTAATGACGGCGTACGTCCTCCACTTGCGCTCTTACTCGATCAAATGGGTGTCAGAGAAGCCAGGCGCCTTTCTCAGGAGATTACAGCACAAGTTGAAAATGCAGACCAGCTGACCAATTATACGTTGCCAATCCTGACAAACGCTGCATCTTTTCAAAGACTCTCACCACAGATGCGATCGCAATTGTTCCACGCTGCCCGTCTGCCAATAGACACGCGGGTCGATGTTAACGAGATTACACAGGCGATTGCTAACGGTGAATGTTTGCCGATCTTCGATTTCCTTCTTTCCATGCACGACAACACACGGTCCGTCCATGAGTCGCACATCGATACCAATCGAGAACTCACGCGCCAAGCCAATCTGGAGCAGCAGCTTCTAGTGTTAGGAGCTCAACCCGGCACAAATCGAACTGTACCTAATCCGGACGGAACGGAACTGCCTAGGGACGTTTCTACTGTTGCATCAGGTCCACGTGCGCACGCAATGGTGCTTGCAGAGTTGCGCTTAATGGAAGCTCGGGATGCGCGCTGGCGTTCTGAAAGTACTGCTTCCTCTACATTCTTCGGTCTACTTCATCAGGTGATTGCCGAGTCGCCACATCAGCCTCGCATTAGAGAGCTGAGAGCGTGGCTTGAACGACATGCTAACCCTGACTATCTTATAGATCACGAGTACTTCAACCAGCGCATGCGGGTCCTTGGTAGTCAGTTTGCTTCCAATTTGGAAAGTCTCAACGACCTGAGAGTGGCTGAAGCGACAATGGCTTATCCTCAATTAAGGCTTTCGGGTCAAGGTGAAAGTGCCGATCGACTCTTGTTATCTCTTTGGGGCGCTAACCAATTGCCCGAGTCGTTGCAAGTTGATTTCCGAAGAATGTGGCAGCGCATGCATGAACTGGGAGCCGCCCCTTGCGCTGAGATTCCGAATTTTCAAGGGACGCCCGAACAGCAAATGCAGCAGGCAACTGCTTTACTAAGCAGGCTACGTAGTGCCAATCATTCCGATCCGGCAATGAGAAGTTTGGAAACGATTATGTGCCAGCAGATCGAGCGGCGCTGCCAGGTGATTTTGATGAATCAGCCTGCGGTCAGAAGTGCGCAGAATGTCGTAAACCA
>CAYTDR010001035.1:0-3197 GCA_964436185.1 uncultured Candidatus Obscuribacterales bacterium
CAAGGCTCTGAAGTACGAGAGCGTCGTCATATGATGCCAGCAAGCCCTTTACGCCATCTCGTTTTGTTTGATCCTTCAGAAACCCATCAGGTTCGGACAGCGCTTCAGTAAGCTCGTTTCGGCTCAAAGCTTGATCATTGTCCGCATCTAGTAGGTTGAAGTCGGATTTTGTTATTGCAAGTCTATATTCATTGAATTGTGGCGTTGTCAGTTCGGGGGTAGTTTGTAAGCCGAAGGGCTTTGCTGCTGGATCGATGTATTCCATTATCTAATAACCTCAAAGAAGCTGAGTCCGTCCCTGGTAAGTAGTTCGTTCGTTGGGATATTTCGAATATTACAGAGCGATTGTGAGATCAGGATGAGATCGAATTCAAAGCATGGGGAAACTACGAAACAGCCTTTCGAGTGTTTCAAGCCGCATCCATATATGGTTGCACTCTGGACGTATTTTTTTTGAAGGTCGACTGCAGCGAAGGTTCACCAAATAACTTCTTTCCACGTTTATAAGGAGATCAAGTTCGCGTTGACGGGACAGAAGTTGTTCGTGTCTCAATTGTTCTGCTAGCTTTTCTTGATCCAGAAACTTCAACAAATATGAAACAGAGAAGACTGAAACGAGCGCCAGCACTGTGATTGTCGCCAAGCTAATCCATTGCCAGAGGTAGACGCGTTGTGTGCGTTCTTCAAGTAAAGAGGATTCCTCCTTGAGTCCATCTGCCACCATATTGCGAATCTACGATTTTTGCATTGGCGTTGGTCTTTCGAATCGAAGCAAGAGTTGCATCAAATCCTTGCGTGTCTCGGGTGTGCATAAGCTGATAATTGGCTTGGTTCAGCGTTATGATTGTGCTCCGCAACTGCTGAAGTCTATCTTGCTGGCTCTTGTTGTCTCGGGTTAAATAGGTCAGGCGCTGAAGCGTCGTGTTGGCTCGATTCTGCGCCCCGGAAAAACCACTTTTCCAAAGCGGGCTTGTATTGAAAATATATCCACGTCTTGCTTCATCAACCTCCAGTATTGATGACAGACATTCGTTAAATGCCCCCGTTACCTCCTGGGTTCGAGTGACCCAGTGATGCATTGACGACCACTGATAGAGTGAGAACGCGCTCAGGCCAACGATGCCTGCGATTCCCATCATGCTCAGTACTTTTTGCTTATTCACAGGTATTACTCGAGCTTACGACTAACGACCACAATTTCCTTCACTATGTGCCAAGGATTTGGCTAGTCTTTGTTCCAAAGTTCGAGAATGGTTGCTCCGCAATTAGAGGATTTTAGTGTCAAAGCATATCGACAAGCGAGTATGGTTCTTTTAGCTGAGTCGAGTATAAAATTGAGGTCCCTAAATAATTTGCGAGTCGCAGATCAATAGTTCCGGCACATAAAGAGTGAAAAGATCGTTTCAAGCTCACGTTTTTTCGAGCAAGCCTAATAATGCTTGCATGGATCAAGCATATATCAGTGCTGACTATCGTTTGTTTGTAGTAGGTCATGGAGAAACCGGATGGTTCAATGAGGTTGGAGGCGAGCTGCTGGATTGCTTAGGTGGCGATTTGGCGCTAGAGTTTTTTCTCGAAGAACTCGATGCCTTGTACGAGGGAACAGAGACCCCCGATAATCTGGCTGCTTTAATTACTAGCTCTGCTGAAAAAATGAGTATGCGAGCTCCGGGCTCATCGGTGGTTGCAGTAGGGCTCTTATTCACTCCGGACGGATCGCAAGTAAATCTAGTGCATGCTGGCGATTGTCGAGCATACCTGCTTCGGGACAGGAGGCTGGATCGGCTCACTCAGGATCACACTGTCGCGGAAGATTTGGTACGAGCCGATAAGATCACAAAGGCGCAAATGAGTGAGTCTCCGTTTAATTCATTCCTCACACGCGTAGTCGGACAGCAATTGGATCAGCTTGCCGCTAAAATCGAGCCGGGAGATCGCTTGTTCCTCTGCACGGCTGGGTTGTGGCATATAGTTCAAGATGAGGAATTGACTCATATTTTGAGCAACCAGTCGAAACCTTTTAGCTTCATTGAGAAGTTAAGCGTGGAACGAGATGCTGAACGTGGTTGGTCGGCAGCGCTTATTGACGTGACATAGATCAGCATCGCCGGCTGTAGGAGTTATTGTTTGCTTGATTGTTCAGATGGACCGGAATTTAATTTGCTCTGCTCTCTATTTGTTTGGATTCGTAAGCAAGGAAAACGCTTTTAGGATCAGCGACAATTACGAACGCTCAATTTAATTTGAGGTTATTGCATGAAACTTAGTCTCCGCCCTCTGTCAGGACAAGGCTGGGAAGCCTTGCCAATCGCCGCCTGACCGGATGTCGCGGAATAGTATGAGTTTTGTGATATCTTTTTGAGTTCCTGACGTAATCTTCCGCCAATGATCTACGCTGCGAACCGACCTTATCTAACGATCCTGATAAGTCGGCCAGAATCAATCGAAATGAGCGAGTCCTACAAGAAGATATGACATCTCCGAATATCTACACGAGAGAAGCGCTTCTTCACCAGCTCGACAAGAGAGTGGCTTTTGAATATTTACTTTTCTATGGTCATGAGAAAAGCTTGGATGGAACGATTACTGATACCTGTCTGAGTCAATGGTTTCCTGCCTCTTTTGCGGTTGATGACGTCGAGTACCCGACGGCCGAACATTACATGATGGCGGAAAAGGCACGGCTGTTCAATGACGCTGAGACACTTCAATCCATCATCAATAGTAGGACTCCAAGAGAAGCGAAGGCTCTGGGCCGCAAAGTTCACAATTTCGACAGCGAAGAATGGGCAAACGTTGCATTCGATGTCGTAGTGAAAGGAAACCGTGCAAAATTCTTGCAAAATGCTGCACTTGGAGAATGGCTTCGGTCAACTGTTTCTAATGTTCTCGTCGAGGCAAGTCCGAGCGATCGGATCTGGGGCGTCGGTCTTGGTAGGTCGGATCCAAAGGCACTCAATCCTCAACATTGGAGAGGCAGTAACCAGCTCGGATTTGCCCTTATGAAAGTAAGAGATACCTTCTGAGCTCGTTTGAACTAAAAGACCAGTAGAATTTGATGACACCACAAGCAGTGGCGCTCCCACAAACGACATCAGGTTTCGAGCACATTTGTGAACAGATCTTCTACGTCATCTTAGCGTAGTTGATCGATTTTAAAAGTCAAAGTTGACCAATGGAAAGCGGCCAAACATCTT
>CAYTDR010001036.1:0-3195 GCA_964436185.1 uncultured Candidatus Obscuribacterales bacterium
AACGTCGACCGGCTGCAGCGAGAGAACGGCGCTAAGCAACTGGTACCGATTAAGGCGGCGAAAGCAAGCTCTACAGACGGTATCACGCTTCTTTCCAATGACACCGTTATCGAGTGGTCTGGGGAAGGAAAGGAAGGCCAGCTGCCGAGAAAGATTCGTTACGCGAATCAAACCTCCAGTCATTTTACATACGACATTAACGGGAGGCTCAAGGAGATTGTTCTCAACGACCCACAAGGCAAGCGGGTCTTAGAAATTTCTGCAGACAATGAAACCTACAAGGTTGTCATCGCGCCAACAAGCTCGTCAGGAAAGCCGAGAGTTATGGATTCAGCTACTGCGCCTGTACTGGGAGAGGATGGTATCATTACCGTCTCGGCACAAAAGCAACCTGGAATGGGCTGCGAGCGACTCCATGTAGATGCCGCCGGACGAGTCATTTTGAGGCAGCCGGATTCGCCACAGCTGCTGATTTCACCAGGGAAGTTCAGTGATTATTTTACGGATAGCTTCTGGTTAACTGTCAGAGTTTATCCTGATGGACGACAGATCGTCTTCCATCGAGACAAGCGTGTCGATGCACGATGTTCTGAGATTGAGGACAGTGGAGCCAATTTCTCATTCAAATACAAGCGGCACAGTAATGCTGGGCAGGAGTTCTGGACTAGAGAGGGCAGTGTTCGCGCCACCAGATTGCCGCTCTGTGAAGGACAGCTAACTCTCGATGAGACGTTGATACCAATGTTTGTTCCGTTTGATACTGTCAATGATATCAGAGAACGAGACCTCTCAGACAGCGAAAAAGGGCTTCAACGGCTCCTCCGAAGCCAGGATCGGCTAGCTAGGCTCTCTCCCTCCATGCTCGAGCTGGCCATGAACAAGTCGATCGCAAGTAAGCTAGATGCTCTAGCGCAGAGACAATTTAAGAGAAACTGGCCAGACCTGAACGAGCAGGAGCGTCTTGCTCTGAATCAGGACGGCGCTCTGACAAAGCAGATAGAGACGTTAAACAATGAACGCCTTCTGGAAGCCAAACGATTGGCTGAATGTTTGCGTAGAGAGCGCGAGATTCTGCTCGATGCCATTGGCAGCAGGAAAGGCAGAGCAAGTCTGGATGAGCTCTGGAGGAACCTTCCTGAGACCCGCAAACACTTCCAAGCGACGGCCGCTCTACTGGAGCAGGAGCTGCTTCCTGAGGCACTCAAAAGCCTCTCTTCGCGTGAATCCCCGATTCCGCTCAACTGTCCGATTCCGGCACCACGAGACAGAAGAGGGGAGTTTATCCCAACGGCCACTTTGCCCGGAACGGACCTGAACAGCCTGGCTCCAAATGGCATCAAGTTGAACTTGAATTTCGACCGATTCTCCGTCAATGCTCCGGATAAAATCATAGAGCTGCTCGACTTTTGCCAGAAAGTTAGGCTTGATGAGGAAGATGCACAGCTCAAGCACGATCTCGACAACGTCTTGCCTTGGTTGATAAAGAAGAATCAGCTACCATCCAATTGGTTGAAGGTTACAAGCCAATCAGGAGAATCTCAGCGAGCTGCTCTTGGATTCATGATCGATCTTGCGTGTGAGATAAAGGAGTATGCCGGCAGCATGATGCTTTCTCCGGAGTTGTGCAGAGCAGCAAATATTCCGCTGCCGCCCTGCGTGAAGAAAGTAATGGTGAACGGCAGCGAAACTCTCGAGTTTGATTGGCCGGAAAGTGTATTTCTAAACGAGCCCAGTACCAATGGAAAGGTTGAGGAGATGACCAAGTGGATTGACACCTTTGGTCGTCGCTTCGATGCGGAAATGGAGAAACTCCAGGCAGCCCAAGGTGACATGACGCGGTCAGCCTTTTACGGAGACATTCCGATGAGGCGCTATGCAGTTCTCGACAAGGACGGTCGGCTGGTCAACATTGTTGAGCAAAATGAAAAGATTCAGCCACCGGAGGGTTGCAAGACCGAGGAGATGAACCTGCTCAGCGGCGACTTTACAGTCGAAAAGCGCGATGAAAAGTTTGTCGTTACGTTGACCTGGCAAGCTAAGCGATCCGGCAATCTCAACTATCTCGATATTCTTGCCGACAGGGTCGGTAAGCCTTTTGAGCGCACTCTTCCTCCACTCAGCGCTGGTGACCTGGTACCGCTTTTCGATAGGCAGGGCAAGGTAAGAATGGTGCCCGTAGAAAGGCTGCAAGGTAAAAAGAACTGGCAAACATTCGACTACTGGAGTGAGAAGACCTCAACTGCCGTCATTGATTCGGCCATGGTGGTTGGTGCCATATCGACCGGTGGCATTGCCGCTTTTGCAGGCAGAGCGGGCGCGCGGGCGCTGGCCACATCTATCTTTCATGGTTCGCTGGGGCTGAGTGGTTTTGCTCTCAATAACTCTAAGGTGGCGACCACAGATTGGGGCCAAACTACGCAAAAAGTGCGTGGATACTTGATTATGTTGGATGTCGGACGCAACGTATATCGTAGTCTGAGGGGGACCGGACCGTCTCCCTTTGTCGAAAGCGGATTGAAAGCCGTCACCGATTCAAAGGCGAATAGTGGGCTGACGAAATTGATCAAGGGAGCATACGGTCTGGAGCAGGACTGGCGATACCAGTACCTGATGAGAGGCAATGACTTGGTCTTCAGCTATCACTTGGTCTCCGGGATGTTCGACAAATCGATACCGACCGGAAAAGAGGATTTGTCCGCGATACCGCACAAGGTGCGCCATGCTGACCAAAACGACATCAATGAATTGATCAAGGATCAGCGACAAGATTATCTATCGGATCTCGAGACAGAGAACAAAAAGGTTGAGTCGACGGAGCTCACAGTTTACCGAGCCCTGGGTAGGACTGCATTGGCTCCGTTCTCCGCTTGCTTTCAGGCGATTGCAAGTAAGGTCGAGCAACGCGGCGCCTTGCTCAATTCCACAGAAAAGACTCTTACCTTTTTGTCCATAACGTCCAGGTCCCCTGAGGTGAAACAGAAGATTGAATCAATCGGACAGAGCATAAAAAGATTGACGCAGACTTCTGACCAGCTGACGCTGCCCTCCGATATCCGGCGGTGGCGGGAAGATCAGCGTAGTCTGCAGCGGACAGTCGTAGACAATTTGAAGGGAGTTGTCGGGAACAAGAGGACTGAGTCCGAGGAAGTTCGATTTGCTGCTGGGCTGGCGTTACTGGCATTGACCGCGGGGGAG
>CAYTDR010001037.1:0-3193 GCA_964436185.1 uncultured Candidatus Obscuribacterales bacterium
GCTCGAAGTCGTTTTGAGCGCCTGTATCGCAGGTCCCGAGAATCTCTTCTTGTGCCGCTCGACCAGCCATCATGGTCACGATCCGCGCCACTGCCTGTGGCTTGGTAAACGAATAGCGGTCTTCAGACGGCATCTGTTGAACATAGCCCAGCGCTCGAGACCGGCTCATAATCGTGATCTTCACCACCGGTGTGGCATCCGGCATGACGTCCGCGATGCAGGCATGTCCCGCTTCGTGGATGGCGGTATTGCGTTTGTCCTCATCTCGCATCGCCTTTTGCCGCTTGTCTCGTTTGGCGCCGTACTTGACGAAGTCGACCGCTTCGTCGAAGTCTGTGACGGTGACCAGGACGTCGCCTTCGAATCCCGTGAGAGACTTATGCTCGGCTTCGTACTTGTCCATCGCCGAGGCGAGGCGTTCTGCTGCAATCAGTCCTGCCTTGTTGCAGATCGCCGCGATATCTGCGCCCGTGTAACCGTAGGTGCGCTCCGAAAGCGTCTCAGCCGTGATGCCGTCTTCAATAGGCATGCCGTTTAGATGAATGCCGAAAATCACTTCGCGTCCGTACTTATCCGGCTTGTCGATGAGAATCTGGCAGTCGAACCGACCGGGGCGAAGCAAGGCTTCGTCCAGAATGTCGGGGCGGTTAGTAGCAGCCATGACGATCAGGCCGTCGTTGGCTTCCACACCGTCCATCTCCACCAGAAGCGCGTTGAGGGTTTGTTCTCGCTCGTCGTTGCGACCGGCTCCCGTGCCGCCACCGCGTTTGCCGCCGATTGCATCGATCTCGTCGATGAAGAGGATGCGAGGCTTCTGGGTTTGCTTGACGATTTCCCGTCCGGTGCGGAACTCGTCTCGAACACGGGCGGAACCTACGCCTACCAGCATTTCCACAAAGTCTGAACCGGACATGATGGAAGCTGTTCCATCGCATTCAGCCGCGGTCGCCTTTGCCAGCAGGGTCTTGCCGGTCCCGGGAGGTCCGATCAGGAGGACGCCTTTGGGCAGTTTGGCTTTCGCTTTGGCATAAATGTGTCGCCGCTTCAGTCCTCTTGCTACAGGCATCAGCTCTCGAATCGCTTCGTCGCATCCGCCGACGTCAGCAAAGGTGATTTTCTTGCCGTTGGACAGGTCGCTTGCCGCTCTGGATTTGGATTTTCCGAAACCACCCAGCATCGAGGAATTTCGGCTAGAGCTGACAAATACGACGATGAGAATGATTGCCCCAATCAAAAGCGCCGGACCGAACGCATACAGAAACTCGTTTTTCGTCTCTGACGGTTTTTCCACCGAATCGTATGGAATGGCATGATTTTCCAGGAGCCCATACAAGTCCGTTCTGACGCCTTCAGGAACGCTTACGGAGACCTGGCTGCCATCTTTCAGATTGGCTGTCAACAGATTTGTGCCATTGCGGAAAGTTAGAGATTTGACCGGCTTGGACGGGTCCAGGAGCTTGGCGCGCAGCTCCGAATAGCTCAGCGTGCCGGCGGGAGGTGAAACCTTGGCTGGCTGGGGTGCGGTCCGCGGGGTAGCAGGAGTGCTCGGTGATGAGGCACCTCTTGAAGGGGCTGCCCGACCGCGAACAGAAGAGGCGGGACTCGGGCTGACTTTCGAAACGGGGCCCGGATCTACCAATAAAAGTCCGAAGAGAACTGCGACGACGGGTACGCCCACCATCCAGAGCAAATACTTTTTCTGATGTGTGCTCACTTGAAATGCCTTTACTAGCGAGATTCACTGAGAGTCAGAGGTGGGCGCAAATGTGCTTGGGTCCCACCGAGAAATGATCCGCCTTACGCCAGTCCGTGCTGCTTCGAGATTCGAAAAATCTTGTCAGAAGGACGAAATTTACGTTCTGGCGCTTTTCTTGGTTTGCGGGGGAGTTGTGGAGAGGTCCTGAGAATGTGTCCAATATACAAAGAGGCAGGATGTAAAGAGAAGGTCTGCTCGATATTCGAATCATAAGAAGTTGTCAAGAAACAGTTATTGCGTTCGCTAGTCAAAAATGACTATTGGCTCAAACGCTAGAAATAATCACTACTTCGGTTTCTTATATCGGCTTGTTCAGTTGCGCTACCTTGGCAACTTTGCGGTCATTTCTCTGGGGAGAGTGGGATCGTAAAGCAGAATTTGCTGCCTTTGCCTTCTTTGCTCTCTACCCAGATGGAGCCACCATGCTCTAGTACCAGGGCCTTGCAGATGGCCAGCCCGAGACCAAAGCCTTTTCTCTGTACTTCTTTGGGCTGATCGAGCTGTTGGTAACGTTCGAATATCCTGGAGTGCATGTGCACCGGGATGCCTGGGCCTTGATCGATAACATTGAATCTAACCCCGGTGCCTTCCAGTCCGGCAGTCACTTTCACTATTCCGCCCTCAGGTGAGTACTTGATGGCGTTTGTAATCAAGTTGATCAAGACCTGCATTATGCGATCCTCGTCTGCCATGAAAACGTCGTTGGTGAACTCAGTCTCGACTTCCACTTTGTTGTCTTTGCCGGCGGATTGGCTTGCGTGGACTGCTTTCTGCACGACCTTGCCAACAGTGGTCTCGGAGAAAGTCACCTCCATCGTTCCGGACTCTATCTTTTCTGCGTCCAGAAGGTCTTTGACCAGAGAAATCAAATAGTCTGTACTTTGCTGGGCACGTTCGATTGCTTTGTGTCCGGATGGCTTTAGATCGCCGTAGACACCTTCGTCAACCATCGTCAAAACACCGCGGACCGAGGTCAATGGTGTTCTTAAGTCGTGACTGACCATGGCAACAAGATCCTGTCTTAGCTGCTCCAGCCGGTGGCGTTCCGTGATGTCCTGCAAGTGAATGAAGATGCGTCGATTTCCGCCCGCTTCGAAATCGTTGACAAAGATCTCGACGGGAAACAGCTCGCTGGATTTTCGTTTTGCGGTGATGCGTACTGGTTTTGGGTTTATCTCTACGGACTTCAGATCCGGGAAGAGATAGCTGATTGGGAGTCCTACAAGCTCTTCAGGCATATGTCCGAAAATGTCGTTGATTTGCTTGTTGACGGCCTCAACCTCATTCTGGTCATTGACCACGATCAGTCCCAGGGGAAAGCTTGTGAGGATAGTTCTAATGCGTCTTTGGGTGGCTACCAGGGCATTGTTCAAACGCTCAATTGCGCCAGCCTGTCTTTTGACCAGCTCGTTCAGCTCGTCATAGGTTCTTGGAACT
>CAYTDR010001038.1:0-3192 GCA_964436185.1 uncultured Candidatus Obscuribacterales bacterium
CACGGTGGCGGTGGACCGGGTGGCTGCGCAGTAGCGACCATCGAAGCGCTCGCTCCATTTTTCCCGAAACCATGCGTGGTTAAGGTCGCCCAGGCGAAGAACGAGTTTACTCTGGACTGGGATCGCCCACAGTCAATCGGCAAAATCAAAGGGTTCTACGGCAACTTCGGAATTCTGGTGCGAGCTTATACTTACATCCTTGCCAACGGCAGAGAAGGGCTTACCCAGGTTTCCAGGGATGCCATCCTCAACGCCAACTATCTCAGAGCTCAGCTCAGAAAGTTTTTCGATCTTCCATACACGCAAAACTGCATGCATGAGTTTGTTATCTCGGGCTCGCGGCAAAAGGCACGTGGGGTTTCGACAGCTCATATTGCTAAGCGCCTTCTCGACTTCGGCGTGCATGCTCCGACCGTTTATTTCCCACTTGTGGTTCCGGAAGCCATGATGATCGAGCCGACTGAAACTGAGTCCAAAGAAACGTTGGATGACTTCCTTGGAATCATGGCGAAGGTCGATGAAGAGACAATTGAAAATCCCGAGATGGTGCTCACGGCGCCTCATACAACCCCGGTCCTCAAACTGGATGAAGCTCTTGCGGCCAGGAAACCAAATTTGAGATGGCGCCCGGAAGAAAAATAGTTTCTGACAGTGCCGATTCGCCGTACCATATAATATTGAAGGTCGGATCCTCCGTGTGCTAACTTGGCGGGGATCTTGCATCCGTCGTATGGATGGCCGAAAGAGGAAGACATGATTCAGGCATTCAGATCCCCTGCAGTACAGCTTTTTTTGATAAGCCTCTGCTCGCTCTATCTCGAGCTTCTTTGCATATCCTGGATGAGCGCCAACATCAGGGCTTTCTCGGTATTCAAGACATTTCCGCTGGTCACTTGTTTTATCGGTCTCGGGTTAGGATGCGCGTGGTCAAGCAATAGGCTGGCCAAGTTGATACCACATGGAATTCTCTTGTTCGTAATGGTCATGCAGATCGCTAATCACACCCTGGTTGGCAAGCTGGTGTTTCCATCGAAGGGAGTTTTCTCGTGGACTTCCGAACTCTGGACTAATCTCGGACCAAACTGGTGGTACTACACGTGCATTTGTACGTTACTCCTGTTTCTCGTTCTGCTCGGGCCTTTCGCCATGATGATTACGCAAGGCGCGCGATTGGGACAGTTGTTCGGTGAGTTGCCACCATTGAGAGCATATTGCGTCAACATTACCGGTGCCATTGCCGGTAGTGTCTTGTTCACGGCGGCCTCATTTCTCGAGTTGTCTCCCAACATTCTCTTGATTCCGATGGCGCTCCTGGCAGCTCTTTGTACGCCCACTAGTACGGTGTCTCGCGCGATCGGTTTCGTCCTTATCTGTGCAGCATCTCTGCTAATACCGTCACCGACTGAGGCTACCGTAACTTACTGGTCACCTTACCAACGTCTGGATGTAGCCAAGTTCGCCCTGGAAAGCGGCAACACTCCTGGAGAACTCTATCCCAACGGGCTGGTCATCGGAGCCAACCGTTCCTTCTATCAATACGGTCTCGATCTGCGAGAAGAAAACATCAATCGTGCCGATCGAACCGAAAAGGACAAGGAGAGGCTGACTGAGCATGCCAGGCACTACAACTTGCCCTACCAGTTCATCAAACCTCGACGAGTTCTCGTCCTTGGTTGTGGACTGGGCAACGATGTTTGTGCTGCCCTCAGGCATGGTGCCACTTCTGTAGATGCAGTGGATATCGATCCGATAATTTTGAAACTCGGCAAGAAGTATCACCCGGAGAAACCGTACGCTAATCCCGGAGTGACTGCCTATTGCGATGACGCTCGTGACTTCCTCAACAAGAAGCATGAGCCGTATGATCTGATCGTCTTTGCCGGACTGGACTCGCATGCGGCGACGGGGCAGAGCTCTTCGATTCGCATCGACAATTATGTCTATACACGTGAGTCGATGAGCAAGGCGCTCGAGGTTCTGGCTCCCAAAGGATTGATTTTTCTGTCCTTCTGTAATCCTCAAGAGTGGCTCAGACAGAAGCTCTTCTACACGATGAAAGCAGCGTGCGGATACGAGCCAATCATTTTCCAGGACACGACCAAGCCGTTCTTGCGGTGGGAGTTATTTGTTGTCGGCAAAGATGTGAAGGACAGGACACTCACTATCCCTCCCGATATATCGCCATTCAAAGAGAAGGTTGCTCCTGTCGCATCTAAGGCCAAGCTTTTGACGGATGACTGGCCCTACCTGTATGTTGCGCCCATCGGCGTAGACATTCCGTATTTATTCGTGGTCATGTGCGTAATTGTCATCACCGTCGCCGCATCTCATCGCTTATTGTTCCGACCACAACCGGCCAACCATTGGCAGATGTTCTTCCTGGGAGCAGCCTTTCTGCTTCTAGAGTTGATGTCTATCGGTCGGTTGTGCATCCTCTATGGTGCCACCTGGTTGACATCATCAGTGGTGATTAACGGTGTGCTTTTACTCATCCTCTCCGCCAACCTTCTGGTCTTGAAAGCCTCGGCTCGAATTCCGAAACCGTCGGTCCTTTATTCGAGTTTGATAATTTCGCTGGCGGTGAGTTATATACTCCCGGTCAACGACATACTCTCGCGGACAGCAGGAACCTGGGGGCTAGGGCCAGCGATTGTCACATTGGTGACTCTATTTCCGATTTATTTCGCCGGATTGATTTTTGCCACAGCCTTTCGTTCGGTAACCAATCCCGGCATGGCGTTAGGCTTCAATCTGCTTGGATCGGTTGGTGGCGCGATGCTCGAGTACACCTCTAACTTCACCGGCATTCGCAGTCTGGTGCTTATCTCGATCGTTCTCTATGTGATCTCCTGGTTTTTCCAGTCTAAATCGACAGCCGCTCCCTCAGAGCGGTCTGCTGTGCCAGAACCGATCGGTGGTGCGCCGGAGCCTTCCTCTGGTGGTGCCGGCGATGGAATATAGAGGAGTTCGCACTTCTGCATTAGTCAGCCTATATCGTATTTCCCTTGGCCGCTCTGCGGCTGCTAACTGCGTAGTTGGTGCAATACAAGGCACCTCCTCTCTGCAGTGTCGACGATGCAATATGGATGAATACGCTCTTTCGGGCTCAGTCAGCCGAATTTCCAATTTCCACGCAGATAGCGGCCGCTCGCTCGAAGGTTTTGCTGCAAATAGAAGTCACCTGTGGTGCCC
>CAYTDR010001039.1:0-3189 GCA_964436185.1 uncultured Candidatus Obscuribacterales bacterium
AACATGAATGCGCTCCAAAACAGGAGGCGTCTATGCGAGGCTTTCGGCCTCGATTTTGATAAGCTTTACATACCTGGACAAGTTCATTCGAAGAACGTGGTGACAATTGTCGACAGTCCAGTTAAGCCCGATTTAAGTGGGGTGGACGGTTTAATCACCAACCGATCGGATGCCGCTCTGCTCCTTCAGTTTGCTGACTGTGTGCCGGTTATCGTCGCCGACGTCGAGACTAAAGTAGTAGGAGTCTTTCATGCCGGCTGGCGCGGAACAGCACAGTCGATAGTTTCGCATGGTATTCAGCTGATGGAAGAGCAGCTCGGTGCCAAGCGACGTTCAATGATTGCCGCCGTAGGACCATCCATCGGGAGCTGTTGCTACCCGACGGGAGATGATGTTGTGCAGGCTGTATCCAAAGCTGTTCGGAATGCGGATGGTTTAATTGCATTGTCGGGCGATCAGCCGCGACCTGATCTGAAAGCGCTTAACGCCTTGCAGCTTCTGGAGGCTGGGATAACGGAAGTGGATGTCTCAGACCATTGCACCGCCTGCTTGCCCGATTTGTTCTACTCATACAGACTGTCGGGCGGTTTAACCGGTAGGCAGGGTGCGCTTGTCACTCTGCAAGGACCTTCCGTTTCGACCTCCTAAAATAGGAATCCAGTCCCGTCGTCTCTTTTGTGACTCATGACAACGATCGTCGTGGCTGACAGGGGGACTGTTTTCGGTAGTTGGACGGATAAAATCACGTGCGTTGATGCAAATGTCACGATCCTCTTGTTCGCGGGCCGGTAAAATGGCATTAGATTTTGCTGATTGCACGATCACAATATCGACAAGTTAATCGTTTACAGTCTCAGGATTGCTTTTCGATTGAGCCCGAGAGGTCGGAGAAACTGGAGTCCCTGAAAGAAAGTTTGTGGTTACCGCGGATTTGTAACACAATGACAGATATTATGGAATGACGGTGATGCGGTCTTTAGTGCAGTCGACTTCAGGTAAAAACAATAACGTGCGACGTTTGATAAGCCTCGCGCTTTCCATAACTCTAGCATTTGCACCACTCATGTCTGTTCAGGCATGGGAGACTGACCATGCCGAAAGTTCTTCAACTCTTCGTGAGATGGCAGTAGAAGAGGATTACGGGCTCTCCAAGTATGAGCCGGTTCGTATTTCCCTTAATACAAAAGACAAGAAATCGACAGCTAAAGACGCCGGCAAGGACAAAGAAAAGACCGGTGAGGGAGCTGATTTACCGCCGCCTTCTCCGGATCCAGAGCCCGGTTCTACGCAAGCAGCAACCAATGCGAAGAAGTCGGTGACTGATTCGAAGGCGGGAGCGTCCAACTCAAAGCAATCGGTGAAGAAACCGTCGATCGATCCCAAGGCAGCACCTGCTGCGACGCCGCCAGTTAAGAATCCGGCGGAACCGACTACGCAATCATTGAGGAATCCACCGGCGGATTCTAAGACGGCAGGGGCCGCCGCAGTAGTACCACCAGTGGCGAAAACGTCGACGAACCCTCCGGCAACTTCCTCGCCAGTGCCTGCCAAGCCTGTGATGCGAGCCAGGATGTCCGGACTGAACAGCATCGAGGTGGAGCGAATACATCAATCGCCAAAGAATTTCCGCAGAGCACGCAGATCTGAAGCGCGAAGATCCGAGGCTTCCGTGTCGTCCGCTCAACAGAAACCGCAAGGCAAGCCGGTTGCCAGACAGAGTTCAATTACTACCGACCTGGGTAAGGAACCGCCTTCGACGGTCACGTCAGTCACTAAGAAGAAAAAGAGTTCCTCAATTCCATCGGTACCATCATCTTTTGCCAAAGAAGTTCCGGCGAAGAAGACTGTAATTGAAGGGCTTGGAAAAGCTCAACAAGCGAAAATGGACTCGTCAATAGTACCACCAGCGAAAGTGGGAGACGTGATGCCACCGCTTGCGCCCAGCATCAAGAAAGATTCGTCTGGCTCGGGCCCTCACGTCGACTCTCGTATCGGCGCGCCCGGCAAGACCGCGCCTCAAGCTAATCAAGTCCCTACTGCGCCCCATCAAGCCAAGACGACACCACATCATCCGACAACAACCACCTCCACCGGTCACGAGAAGACGGCTCCCTCCTGGAACAGCACACCCGGCACTGCTGCTTCAACCGGGAGTACTACTCGGATAAATCGACCAGGCGCACCACAGAAACCCACCTCCAGTGACCCGCCCCCACAAAAAGCGAAGGAAGACGTGCGAATCGAGCGTCCTGCGGCGCCAGATAGCTACCCATCGGTCGGTAAACTCGAACAAGTCATGTTCGGTTCTCCCCATCCCGAAAAGGAGATCGGAGAGCGACTGACGAATCTCGAATACACTGTTTTTGCGAAAACACACGAGAGCGACTCGTTGTTCGATCGAACGGAACGGTTGAAGAAAACAATTCTTGGCACCGATGGTGGTGGTAATACTGCCTACGGGGTGCCGCCGTCCGTACCGAAACCGATGATTGATCCCTCGTCCGAGCCGACAACAGGGCAAGACAGCGAGATGGAGTCGGACCTGGCCTATCTCGACGATCTAATCAGCAGACCTGAGAACAGTTCTGAAGCACCGCAGCAGGTGCTGGAATCGTTTGCGCTGGAGTTGATCAACTATGAGCGTCAACGGCGTGGTGTCGATGCGCTCTCCAGTGACGACCTGGCTCAAAGGATGGCAAACACTCAGCTTCAGGACCTGGTAAAACGTTCTGTGGTTTCGCATACGGACAGCAAAGGTGACAACCCCGATCGCAGATATACGTTGCTTGGCGGGACGGATGCTATCAACGAAAGTCTTGTCACCGTCGACACTTCTCAGATTGGTTATTCCAAACCGACGAAAGCGGCTGTGGCACTGGCTCTCAAACAACTGTACAAACGACAGGATGACCGGGAATTTCTCCTGTCGCCTGCTGCTACGCATGTGGCGCTATCAATCGCACCGAATGGAAACGGGAGCAAGCTTCTCGCTTGTGTAGAGGTGTTGACTCGAAGAGGAGCGATTCAGCCGGTAGCAGTCAACGTTCATCCCGGAGACAAAGTCGAGATCGAGGGTGTAATTAATGCTCCCTTTGTATTCGATCGAATTACGGTCGCATGGGAAGGGGCAGCCGATCCATCCTCAATGGTCGATGACGAGCCGGAAGAAGCGCTTCCTTACTTTCCGCC
>CAYTDR010001040.1:0-3185 GCA_964436185.1 uncultured Candidatus Obscuribacterales bacterium
CTAAGCACTTTGGTCTGAAATGGCTTGAGTAAACATATGTTGCCTGTTGCTGATCGTGATTCGGATCGCTATGGCGCGCTCTCACACCCTTGAGTTAGCTTGAATAGTGTAGGGAAATAAGATGACGAATTGTTTTCGTCACGAATTCGTCGTCGAGGAGTTACTGCGATCACACAAGAGTTACCTAAAAAGGATGAGCGAGAACACCTCGAAATCGCGCTACGGGTGGACCATTTGCCTATTTGTCTCTTAATTGATCAGCATTGTGATAAAATCCAGCGCAACCTATAGGGAAATATACTGAATCCCTTAAGTCAGAGCAAAATGCAGACATCAATAATGGACATGTGGAGCTTAGGAGACCCGAGAAATGCTTAGTCAGTTTAGAAAGTATTGCACTAAGGCAATCGAGAAGATGTTCGAGGAGGAGGAACAGGAGACCCTCACCAATAGAATCGACGCTGCTCGAATAAGTGCCACCAGACTACAGGCGCTAGACCGAATACGAGACAAGAAAGTAGTAGCTCGCCAGGAAGGAGATACGATACAAACATCAAAATTTGAAACAACCCAACCGATGGAAAACGTGGAAGAGGATATCGACGATTTAATAGACCGACTAACAGAAGATACAGTAGAAGAGGAAGTCATATCATTCTCTGCTGAACCGTTCACTGCTGAGTAACTTCTACATTGCCTGCAACGCAACCCTAGAACCCCCCTTTCCAATTACATCAGAGCATCTCGCTAGCAAACGCTCATCCACTCAATGAAGCAATTCGAGAATCAGACTCTGCGTTGACGAGCCAGTAACTGGCTGATCACGACATACTCAAGAATGTGTGAACTTATAATCTCTTTAAACGATACGGATTCCTTCACGCAGTCAGTGTAACTACTCCGCCTCAGCAGTAGTGGCATGAGTTATACCGTTCAGTGCGCATGAAACGGATACATCTCCATGCGGAACAATGCCAGCCAGGGCCAACTCTTGCGTCAGACATCAAGGCTGGAATTGCTCAGATGGATTTGGAGTTGCAATCCAGATCCGAATAAGTTGTTCGACCACCGGGAAACAAACGATCAGCCCTCTCAGTTTGATGTGGACGAAATTCCTCATCAATCAGATAGGGCTGAAGTTTGTTCATGTAAAGTGAACTAGATGCCTTAATCCAGTGGATGCCAGTCGTGCTCGATTCTTGTCGGATTAGAGATTGGCGGGCTGCTTTGTTTTGGTGCGCTGGATCGGCTAGAACGATCGCTCGTATTCCTCAACTGTTCCAGGTCTTTCAGCCGATCTTTCCATCCCAGATCGCTTGAATTCACGATTTTTAGATCCGTCACTGTGGTTCTGGCGCTAGGGGAGTCACCGAGATTGGTGTTAGGCACCGACTTCGGGTTGGCCGTCTGCCGATTGGACTTCTTCAATCTGGCAGAGCACGATTTCCATTCTTCCTCATCCGGCAATTTGATTACCGACATGTCTAAAGCGCTGAAGGTGTTCGGTGAGAGTATGACGAATACGATCACGCATATTGTTACAAAGATGATCCCCAGAGCCTTGAGTAGGAGATCCGCATCTTTCTTTTGCATTGTGGTTTTCAGTTTGACTTCAGGAAGAGCGCTACTCAGGAGCGCACCGAATGGGTCCAGTTCACCAACTTCTCCTGTGAGATTTAGATCTGCTTTCTGTTTCATGGCGTCAACAAAATCCTTGTCGTCACCGATATGGTATGCGTACAGATTCGTATAGGCTGTGACAATAGGATCGTTCTTGTCGACTTTCAATTCAAGAAGGGCCATTGCTTGATCGAAATCTGTTCTGGCGATTACCAGATTCCCTTGTTTCAAGCGGGCAAAGGCACGCCCGAAGTAAGCATCTTGAACGTTTTTGTCTGAACTTGCACGAGTGGTCGAATAGATTTGAATAGCTTGTGTGAAGCACTTCTCTGCATCAGCCAATTTTCCCTGTTTCAACTTGACCATGCCACCGGTGAGCAGACTGTCAGCGGAACTGTCGCTAACGGAGCCTGTTGCTTCACGCCTTAGCCGCGCCGCTTGTCCGGAGATATCTTGGGCTTGTGTAACCTGCTTGAGTGCCAGCTTTACTCGTGCCACTGTATCCAGTGCGGCGGCCTCGGCAATTTTGTCTCCGCTAATGTTCCTGTTGGTGTAAATCAGCGCCGTGGTAGCGTGATTGTCTGCCTGGAGAAGCCGTCCCTGAGCCAGGTTTACCAGGGCAAGCTGAGACCATGATTCGGCGGTTCTCTGGTGTCTGCCAAGAGCTTCGTGGATTTTTAGAGAGCGCGTGAGATAGTTCTCTGCCTGCTTTGATCTGCCGCTGTGGCTCTCCATCTTCCCTAAGGTGAAAAGGATTTCGGCGAGCGGCTGATCAAGTTTGCCGGCTGATGTTTCTCGATGTTTTAGTGCTTGGGTAAGAAAGGGCTTGGCTTTGATGTAATCTCCACCTGACGCCTTAACGCGGCCGAGATTGAACTGTGCTCGTGCAGTCAAAGGTGTTCCTTTACCATAAACGCGATCTCTAACTTCCAGTGCTTCCCTATAGTGGTGCTCTGCAGAGGTCAGTCGACCTTCGGCCTCGAGGATCTCAGCCAGGTTATCGGCTGCAGTCGCTTTACGGACATCCTGATCTGAGAATGTCTTGGACATACGATAGGCCGACTGGAGCTTTACTTCCGCGTCTTTTAGATTTCCGGACTGTTTGAGAGCAATACCGGCATCTGTGAGCATGGTCCATTCGTCCTTTGCCAGGGCTGGCGAAGGACTACACGTTTGCATGCCAACTAACAGAGCCAGAGCAGCAAAAACATTGCGCTTGCATGTAAGACTAAACATAAAAACCCTCCGCCACTTCCGCAGGGAGTGGCAATTAAGCAGCAGAAGCCAGCGCAAGGGGACTGCGCTTTACTCGGCGGCAATTGACTGTCTACTAACGACTGGGGCTAAACTAAAGTCTCATACGACTTCGTATGTGAACAGAATTGAGTTAACGACGACTGAATATTCGATTTGGATTTTCGAATATCGAAAGTATAAGTGACCCCTTGGCAAGTGCTGTGCATTTTAAACACTACTTAACAATGTATGCTGAGTCCTATGATTGTTGTGCTACGTGCAAGGCATGGTGGTCTATATAACTAGAGCATTAAAAGAGTGTTGAAGTC
>CAYTDR010001041.1:0-3184 GCA_964436185.1 uncultured Candidatus Obscuribacterales bacterium
AGCAACATAGTCGTAAGTGGCAAAAAAATGGGTATAGGCAAACAAAAGACCATCAAAGAGATGGTTGACGAGCTGGAAGGACTCTACTTCGCGGACAATCTCAAGGGAGCCGGGAATGAGCCTTTGACTCCCTCTGCCAGTCCCCAAGTCGGTGCACGATAAAACCTCTAACGAGCATTTCAGCAAAGGCGGCTGACGGTCGCCAGTGCTCCCCAACCAGCCGCCAGGCGCCGACGAATGCTCCTGTTCGATCAGAGCCCGAGCAGCAGTGAACGAATACTCGTCTATTCTGTGCTCTGGATGTCTCGACGATATCGATGAATGCACGAAGCTGGGCGATGGAAGGGATGTTTTTCACTGACAGATTGACATAGGCGAAACCCATGGCTCGAGCCACGACTGCCTCGCCCTGCTGCTGCGCGCTGCCCGCTTCACGCAAATCGACGATCGTTTTCACGCTATGGTTTTTCAGCCACAACATACCCAGTGGGCTTGGTTGTGCACCTCTGAACAAATAGTCCTTGACAACGAAGAAGTTTTGAATGGCATCGACCGAGGGTGGATTTTTCAGCCCTGTATTGACGTTAAGCACGCCGGGCAACAGCGCCAGCTCCAGAAAGATCGACACCATTGGCAACATCACCATAGCGCAAACCGCCAGAATTGCTAGTTTGCGCTGCAGAGGTTTAAGTAGAGCTTTTGACAATTAAGGCAATCCGTTTTCACAAGATCATGATACCGGGCCTGCGAGTTTATACATATGTTTTCTCGCTCTTACATTCACTGCAGCTCTTCAACCCAAGAGGATCAGTTTCAGTGGTTTCTTAAGGACAAAACTATGGATATTATGTAAACTTTATCAGTCCACATAAGTTTAAAAATAAATCCCTCGAATTCATTCGGTGGCCGATTGTGATTGAGAATCAAAGCGTACTCGCCATCGTGTCTATTGACGCGACGGACTTCAGTCGCGGGCGTGTGTATGAGAACAAGCTGAATGGCAAACCGATTCTCGCTTGGACAGTCGAGGCACTTCGACAGGCGCAGTTAGTCGACTATTCGATAGTCTCGACGGATGATCCCCAGGCCGCGGCAGTCGCGCAAGATCTGGGTTTAGGCGCGCCTTTTCGTGCTCCAGCCGAGGGGTTAGAGCAATCGCGAGCCGATCGCGCAGCTCAGATAGCACTTCATGCTCTGATGCATCTCCCATCATATGAATTTGTGATCGTCATCAATGCTCAAGCCCCTCTGATCAAATCTTGCGATCTCGATGGCTGCATCATGGTCTCGGCCAGCCAGGGCGGAGTGCCCGCCGCGACAGTGACAGAGACACAATTGTCGTTCGAGCATTTTTGTATCCTCGATTGTGATCGAAACATGATCCGCATTTTCGACGGCGTTAAACAGGTGTTCGATTCTGCAACACCGAGACTTTACGCGCTGACAAACTCTGTTTTTGTTTCATCGAAAGCCTATCTATCCGAACACAAATCATTCACCACCCAGGACTCGAAGGCTTACATACTGCCCAAGGAGCGCTCCTGGAAAGTGGAGTCGAAGACCGACATACTGATCGCCGAAGGAATTTTGCGACGCGACAGAAATAGATAATCGAAGCAAAAGGCGAGCTGTAAATCGTTATCGCGCGCCGGGACAAAACCTCGGTGATAGCGACACCACTCGAAAAACGTGGCTGATCATATATAACAGAATCCAATTTTGCATACTCCGTGCTACAAAGTAGCGTGGTCTTTAACTCAACTTGAACGAATGCGGGTACAGTTGAAAGAGGATCGGTACTGAACGGCAACAGTATGCTGACAACCAAGTTCAGAGAGCCAGACAGTAAAATAGGTCCACTTTAGCCAGCAGCAAAAATGATCGCTTTGGGAGACAAATCCAGCAGGACCGACGGGGGTATGAGATGTTCGGCAAGACGCCAAAGCAGCCTTCCCAACAAGGGAGTGGCAAGATAAGAAGAAAGCTCCCGGATTTTCCTGAAATGCCGGATCTCGTTCAACTCCTGGAGGAGTGCGAAGCCAATCGGGGCACCGAGATAGAGGTTACTTGGCCCAGTAGTTTCAAAACCTTCTGCATTAACGCGAAGCTAGACAAAACAGCTCTCAGACCGATTTGGAACATCTGGCACGATGATGGGCAGATGACCGAGCACGCTGGTCGTTTCGAAACAGATGATGTCAACACTATTATGGACGTGATCTGGATGCTCAAGCCGGATTCGGCGAAAGAGCAAAGCCAGTTGCAGACCGCGAATCTGGTTGAAAAAACGGAGCCGCAACCGTTCGCTCAGGACGAAGGTTACAAGCCGATGGTCGTCGAAACTCCTCCGGGTCAAGCGCAGCCCGCACCACCGGAAGAGGAAGTGAAAGAAGAGCCGAGCTGGCGGCAGTTCTCCACAGACCAGCTAGACGATCGTACCCGCGCCATGTACTCCAAGTACCGTCGGGAGGAAGGCGACGGCTACTTCTCGGCCTTGCAGTCAGACCCGACAGCCGACACTCCCACTATAAGCCGCGAAGCTGAGCGAACTGCTTATCCGGGCACACCAGTGATCGAAGGCGGAACGCCACGCAGTCAGCCGGGCGCCCCAGCCCCGCGCCAGGAATCAGGCGGATTGCCGGAAGGTTCTCTCCCTGCCGACTTCTTCAGCACAGAAATGACAGGATTGAATGTTCCATCCACCAGCACGCTGGAAGGAAAGCTAAAACATAATCCGCCGGAAGACTTGCTTCTCGACATTAGAAAGAAGCGTCTGACGGGCATGCTCGAGATTGTGGGCGATTCTGCAATTTCACAGATTTATTTCGAGCTGGGAGAGCCTAACCACGCACAAACAGGCGGCACCAGAGGCGATCTGGCGATCAAAGAGGTGATCACTTGGCGGCGCGGCAATTATAAGTTCAACGATCAAAAGACCACGCAGATGCGTTCCTGCGAAAAGGATATGTATTCGACCGTTCAGGACGGCGTAGCGTTGTTCGATCAACTAAGCCATCTAGAGAGAGCCGGATTGACTTATGAGTCTCTCCTGGTCCTCAAGCATCAGGGGCTGAGCGAAACCGAGCTGAGGTTGATGCTCTCCAAAGGTCACCCGATGGAGTTCGAGTGGCAGCGTGATATATACGAGCTCTTGCGCAAGAAGCGGACTATCACCGATCTCTTG
>CAYTDR010001042.1:0-3182 GCA_964436185.1 uncultured Candidatus Obscuribacterales bacterium
TAATACGTGGGTACGAGTCTGACACATCAAGCTAACTGAGACTCCTCAACCCCGTTGCTCTCCTGGCGATGAAAAATGAATGGTTTCCTTATATAAGTTCATAAGCCTATATATACGAAAGTTGCCCAAAAATTGGTTATGACTATATTGGAGGCCTTGTAACTTTTACAAGTACGGAGGTTCGGGTACGCAATGACTGACGCAAATTTCGCCTGGAGTTACGACGAGATCTGCTGTTTCTCTATAAATCCGTCAACACCACAAGAACATCTTCAATGGATTTTTGAAAATGTTGAGTGTTGTAGGGTCTTACGCAATATTGCTGAGAACAGAAATACTCCTGCTAGCGTGCTTGAGCAGCTGGTCGGACATGAATCTCCTGAAGTGAGAGCAGGTATCGGCGACAATCCAAATATTTCACAAAGTATATTGGAGCAGCTGGTTCAGGACGAGTGCGATGATGTTCGGCTAGCGCTAGCGGAAAATCACAATCTCCCTCGGGAACTCCTGGTCATGCTTTCTGCGGACGACAATCCCTGGATCTGTGTTCGTTCGCAAAGAACTCTCGAAAGGTTGGCTGCTGATTCAGCGCCGGCCAAAAAAGACGACGATGTCGTCGACGACCGCCGGGTTCGGCTGGTGGTGGCAGAAGACAATGATTTCATGCGTTCAATGCTGGTGCGTTCGCTCGCTCAGCATCCCAGACTTAAGGTCGTCGCTGATGTCGTCGATGGTACCAATGCGGTCAAGAAAGCTATCGAGCTTCATCCGCAGGTGGTACTCATGGACATCTCTATGCCTGGCATTGATGGCGTGGAAGCGACTCGGCTGATTAAGTCACGTTATCCCGATATTCGCATAGTAATGGTAACGGGACATAATTCCGATGTCGAAATCACACGTTCACTCCATGCCGGAGCTGATGGTTATTTCCTCAAGACCAGTTCTCTTGCAGAACTCGCTACGTGCGTGGTTCAGGTTGCCGATGGTGGCAATTGGCTGGACCCTGGCATTTCAGCTACCGTTATCAAACGATGCATCGATCGATACGAGTCTCATACAATTGAAGTGGTAGAAGCTAAGCGAGAGGGAAGCGAGCATTCCCTGGCGCTGAATATACTCGACTTCGAAATCGACAGCCTGGCTAACGCTAACAAGCTCAGTGAAGCACTGGCAGTTTGTAAGTCTGCCTGCGCGATTGCCGCAGCGGCCTATGGTCGGGACAGCAAAGAAGTGGCTGCCTATTACTCTCGGTTAGGCCAATTGCACTATCTCAGACAAGACTTCAAGTCGTCGGAGAAACTGCTTATCAAGGGTGTGGTAAACCGTGAGGACGCCCTGGATAGCGCCGATGGCGATATGCTCAAGGTGGTCAAATACCTGGCCAAAACTTCTGAGCTTTCCGGTCATCTCCAACAATCTGAGTTGTACTATACGTGGTGCCTCAGAATGTGTGAAAGATTGACCGACAAGCAACAGGAAGATGAGATCAAGAACGCGCTCACGAGTTTGCGGAGCCGAGGCGGCAGAGAAGAAGATTGAGCTTTTCTGTCCTCAGCCTGTGATTGTTGAAGCGAATCGCTGATAGCCGACGAGCACAAACATGTAACTGCATGTGCTGCCCGGTGAGAAACTGACATAGATGTTTGAGCCCGTACAATTATTGTATGGGCTTTGGCATAAATAGCGGTGGCGAGACCTTATTTCCTGGTCGGTTGGACTTTGTTGGGGTACTGACTGGTGGCGGAGTGAAGAGTGGTGGTACCTTCCCCGGTGCCTTTTGCTTGAGTGGCGGAGGTATATAGACTGGCGGCTGCACCTTCTCTGTGCTTGATATCGGCGGTGGTATGAAGACCGGTGGCGAGATATCCTTTGTCTCCGGTGCTTTAGGTGGTTGGAAGAACGGTGGTGGCAAGAAGTCGCCCGGCTTGAGCGTGTTGGTCGGCTTGGTCAATGGCTTGAAATTCACGGGGGGATAGCTCGAATAAACGAGCGCTATGGTGGCTGTGTCTCTTTTGGTCGGTAACCCGGCCTGGATTGCTGATGACCTGAAGTACATAACGTCTTTTATGCTCGTTGAATGACCCAACCCTAGTGCATGTCCGATTTCATGCATGCAAACGGAAGCGCATTCGCCAGGCACCACTTTATCTTTGAGGTCATATGGATTGACGGTCATTATCCGTACTACCGCATGTTTGATTTTTCTGTTCGTCGGATCAACTGACGTGTTGGTCAGTCCGGATGCTCTGAGATCGTGCTCTGCAGTAGCACCGAGAAGCTTGTCCGACCAGATGATTTCGATATCGCATTTAGACTTGTCTGGAGTTATCTCGTAGCTAAGCTTCTTGCCCGAAGCCTTGCACCACGTATCCAGAGCCTGAGTGATATACGAGTCGAAGCCCTTCTGGTAACCGTATGCAGTTACATTCGGTGGGAAGTATATCTTGAGCGGTAAATAACTTTCCTGCCAGCTTCTTACATGATTCGACAATCGCATGTACTCGACATAGTCAGGTAGTTTAGTTGCCGGATTGTCGTAGTAGCTCTGATCTTCGTTCAATGTCTTCAACAGATCTTTCGCGTTTGCCCGCGCGAACTGGTCTGTTTCCAATTTTAGATATCGATTAAGCCAGCTTATTGCCTCCGTGAAGTCCGCTTGCTCCTCGTAGGAGAGCGCGATATTGTATATGGTATCTTCGTTACTTGGCTCGAGGGCCAGAGCTTTTTTGCCTTCCAAAATGGCATCACGGGTAGCGCCAGTCTTTCGCAAGGCATAGGATAGATTGGCATGAATCGAAGCAGAATATGGTGTCGGATCTAGTGCGGCAGCACTTCGGAGAGGAGCGATTGCTGACTTTGACTTGCCGGATTGAAGCAGTTGGGTGCCTTCTAACAAACTTTTGAAGGCTTCGGTATTTTTCGCGAAAGCGCGTGCCTCCGCCTTAGACTGTGCTGACTTCTCGAGTTCGATATAGCGACGGAGATATTGAAGGCACTGGTCGTATTGTTTCTGGTCATGGCAACATTGAGCCATCAGATAGAGCGGGTCGGGATCAGATTTGTCGAAGCTGAGGGAAGTTTTGGCCTCTTGTATTGCCTGGTCATACCTTTTCAACTTTCGATTGCACAGGGCGATCTTGTAATGAATGTAGGAAGAGTAGCTAGTCGGATCTGAGGCA
>CAYTDR010001043.1:0-3179 GCA_964436185.1 uncultured Candidatus Obscuribacterales bacterium
ATCAGCGGCGAGTTGCACTCCGGGTTCGGAGTTCAACTCAGCTTTCAGCAACCAGGCCTTCCACTCGGTTTCCAATCGCGCCAGGGAGACTCCCTGCAACGGCTTGTCGAGCCCCTGCTGCTGGGAACTTTCCACCAGTCGCAAGACACCGATTTCCGAGTCCGAGTTTAGTAAGAGCAAGAACTCGATCAACGAGCCACTCTGAGCGTAGAACAGATCGCCCAGATGTTTGTCCTGGGGATACTGCCGCAGGGCCATCAGTTGCGTCAGTGTGAAGCCCCGCCCCTGCCGGATCTCTCCCGCCAGCCAGCGGCGCATGTCCTGTTGACGCTTCGCCGGTTCCGAATTGAGAGCGATTCCCTCATCAGCCCAACGCGGGATCTGTCGGATGGCAAACCGATCAGCAAGGACCACATGAGTCAGTTCGTGAATGGTCACGGCGGTCAGGCGCGCTTCAACATCCGAACGTAAATCAAGACGTCGCATCCAGACTTTGCCCTGACCAATTTCCATGTCCGCAAAGCCCCAGGAATCAGGGGGAAAACGCGTCTTCTGTTGAAATTCCTGGCTGGTCGGGTAGAGATAAACGTCACACTTGACGGTCCAAGCGGTCCGTCCAGCATCATCCAACCAGCGTTTGCGAATCGCCTGTCGAGCATCCTCGCAGAGGCTCGCCAACCGCGTCACCAATGCGACTTGGCTGTGGTGATGGAACCTAAAATTCTCGCACTCAGCAACGTGCCACCCGCCCGTTTGTGAATGTCGCAATACGGGAGCTGGAACAACTGTCGCTGGACTGCCTTCCCCTGCAGAAAGACGCCGCTCAAATACTGCCAGAAGGCAAAAGTGTGCGAGGAATATGGCCAGAGTGTGCGATAGGCGGCGAGGAAATGACATCAAGCAATCGCTTCCGGGCGTGAGAAGCAGGAGAGCAAAAAGATTTCAAAACTTCTTGCTACGCATTGAACGTGCCGCCCCAAGAACTGAAATTGATACAATCCGTAACAGATTACACAAAAAACACTTACGACATTCTAACAGAGACCGAAACTGACTAATCCGGAGGGCTCCCCCAAGTGAAAATGCCCAGGAAATAGGCACTCTTGCTAGGCAGACACGCACGACGCGAGGTCCAATACAGACAGCGTGGAGCGATTTTTGCTTTGGGTAATCTGACAATTGAATCGAGCCAGGAATCATTACGAATTCGTAGCCTGTGCCGTTTCGCGATTGAAAGCACAGCACAATTTAGGACAGTAGAATTTAGAGAGACGGGCTCGTGTTGGAACTCGCGATAAGCTGGAACGGGTGAGAATCTTTCGGCAATAGCAGTCTTGTTTGAGATGCCGCCGCTTCATGTTGGGCAAGTGATTCGATGTCCGCAGCGCGCCGCTGGACTCGGAGAACATCCTCATGGATGACGAAATCATTCGTCATTCTTCAATGGATCTCCGTGCGCGAGCGTGCAATCGATGGCGAGTGTTTCGATTGGCCAACAGAGCTTGAAAATCGTCTTAAGTTCCGCGTGCTCCCTTTAACGGGAAGTTCGAGCACGGCGAGGAAATGTGTTCCATCGGAATACAGTCGCTCTATCAATCGTTGGGATTCACGTGAATCCACGTCCGCGTCAATTCTCTAAGAGGTACTCATCATGAACGGGTTATTCAGAACTTGCGGTTGGGCGGTGGTCGCATGTGCCACCTGTTTGAGTCTGTCAGAAGCCCAAGCGGGCGGGCATCGTTGTGGTTGCCGGTATCATTTGTATGCGACACCGACAATGTCCTGTTCGCCGACCCCCGTCGTCGCGGATTCAAATGCAACGACCGACGGACGACAGCGTTATCAAAGTGCCTATCAAGCACCGGCAGGCGCGCCAGGGACGCCCGTCTATGTGGCCCCGGCACAACCCTATTACTACTACAACAATTACAACAATTCACAGGCTGTCCGTTTTCAGGATCGGCCATTTGAGGAACAAATCCGAGCGGATCGGAAGATTCGCGGCCTGTAATTCAATGCTGCAACAACTCGTCGAGTCATCGTGAAAGCGATGAATCCGTGTGTCCATTTTTAGAGAGGCCATCAATCATGAGTAGCAGTCTCGTCAAGATCTGTGGTTTCGGAGGGCTGGTGCTGTGTGCCACCTGTTTAAGCTGGTCGGAGGCTCAAGCCAGCGGGCGGCGGCATCATTGCCATTGTCAGCAGTATGTCGCGCCCACAACGACAGCAGTAGCGCCGGCGCCCGCAATGGCGAATACGGGCTCCACGACGAGGTATCAAAGTGCCTATCAGTCACCGGCTCCGGTGCAGACTTACTACTCTCAGCCCCGATCAGCCCAGAATCACGGTTGGCAGGAGAAGGAATTTGCGCGCCACATCAAAGGACTGTAATGGAGAGTGTTAAAGACGAATGTAGCCCGACTCTCTGAGTCGGGCGGATTACAACCGAGAGAGGACAGGCACAGAGCTCGATGCCTGCCCTCTTTTTGTTTTTCTATTCGACCGAATTGAATACCAACCCGCTCAGCAACTTCGGATAGAAGTACGTACTCTTCGGCGGCATCTTTTCCAGGTGCGAAGCGATCTCTTCGACATGCTCAATCTGAGCCGGCGGCACCAGGCACGCCAACTGGCAGGTTTTCGCCGCCTGCGCCTCATTCACTTCCTCCAGCAGATGCACATAGGTGAATTTCGGCTGTGCGTCTGGAACAGATTTGAAGATCAAATGTTCGAGCGCCAGCTTGTGGAGCAGGCTGACTCCCAGGTTTCGCCATTCCGGCGTTTGGTCGGGAGCCAGTTGAGTCATCGGGCTGGTGTCGATGGCTCTGGCAAATAACCAGGTGTCGTCGGCTGTCGTACCAAATCCGAGCACATTCTGGCCGCCATCGGCATCGATCAGATCCCAGCATTCTTTCGCGGCAGCCGGACCCTTACCGATCCGTTCGACTTCAAAGTGGGGCTTCAGTGCGGCTTCCACCTGATCCGCGGTCAGATTGGGCAAACCAGCCACCAGCCGATGAGTCGGCAGGATGGCCAGGCCGGGATCGCTCATGCTGACGAACATCATCAGCGCAAAATTCGCCGGATCTTCAGAACCCGACAGCTTTCCCGCCGCCGCCAATTCGTTGCGGTAGTTGTTTGCCGTTTCATAGCGATGATGACCGTCGGCGATGAAAATG
>CAYTDR010001044.1:0-3174 GCA_964436185.1 uncultured Candidatus Obscuribacterales bacterium
AATCGAAAGAATGTTGAACGACGAGGAGTCAGCATGGCTGGTAGAAGTCACCCAGTAGCTGCCTCGGCGTTGTTTCTTCTCACGAAGTCAAACTCAGCAAAGCGAGTTTGATCTCGGAAAGGAATGCCGATCAAGAAAGCTAACAGGGTAATCGCTAAGTGAGGTGCCATCATGGCTATTAGAATCAAACGAGTATACGAAGATTCAGCAAACAATGGAAAGGCTCTGTTTCTGGTAGATCGGTTGTGGCCACGTGGCATTCGTAAAGATGCTCTGGACAATGTCGATTGGGTTCGAGAAGTTGCTCCAAGTTCCGAGCTACGGAAGTGGTTCGGGCATGATCCTAAGAAATGGCGTGGTTTCATGTTCTCGAGCCCGTCGAATAAACAGGTATCACGTCTCAAGAGCTGGCAGCATTGTCAATGTCTCTGTTGCCTGCCGTCAGGCGGAGGGTTGCTGAAAACGAAAATACACCGGCCGATATTCTCGAACGCCTGTCTTATGACGTAGACCTCTGGCTGGCATCTGTAAGCTATCACTTTAAAGATATCCGGAGAGGTATTGTCGAAATTTGGCGGCGGTTGCTTGTGCATCTCCAGTGCTTCAGCGTATTGATAGTAATGGAAATGCTCATGTCCTTCGGATTTAGTCTTAACAGAGTGAGTTCAGATCCGATTCTTTTGTTCTCGTCGGAGTCTGCTTGAGTTCAGGGCTTCTGCAGATTGTGGGAACCATGCTCTCGGTTGGACGTTCGGTCCGTTACTGATGGCGTAGTCTTTGATTTCCTGGTTCCCTTCCGCCTGGATTGAGGCGATCAAGCGGGGCAGCTGTTCGGCATACACGAACCGGTCGCGATGCTTCAGTTTAAATTTCGTGATCCCAGTTGCTGGATTATCACAAGCGAACAGCTTCCATTTCTGTCCTTTATTTATAACGGCTCTCAATAGCTCTACCGTACGATTGGCAGTCGCTCAGCCATTCTCCTTGCCCAGTTTGTTAACTAGCATCTGCACTTCTGAACGCTTGATGGAACTAACCCAGCGTGTCTTCCAGTGATCCAGGTAGCGATAAAAACATTCCTAATGACACCTGATCGGTAAGTTTGGCGTAGGATTTGAGGACGCCCTTTACTTTCGAAAGACGTGGTGTGAACTCAGAAAACGGCCCAGGTGTATGCATGCAAGACTAATGGCTGCTTTGTACCAGTTAGTGTTTGGCTGCCGAAGCTGGTTGCTTAGCCGTTTCTTGCTTATCTCCAATTTCGCTTGCGGTATCGATTGTTGCTTCGTGTGCTGGTTCGCTATCTGCAACCGCTGGCGGTGCAATAACGACCGAAGAAACCGACTGAATTTGGGCTCCTTCCGCGTTAGTACCAGCAAGCGCTGGATCTTTAGGAAGACGAATGTTCTTGACCAGTCCACAGGCGTTTAGCACACTGAGAACACACCAGGAGAAGTCGAACTCGATCGGTTTGAGCCCATGTCTTGCCGATTGTGGAAACTTGTGATGGTTGTTGTGCCAGCCTTCGCCAAAAGACGCCAGGGCTACAAACCAGACGTTCTGACTCAGATCCGTTGTTGGGTAGTTCTGGTAGCCGAACTTCGGCATGTGGCAGATCGAGTTGACTAGGAGCGGTGCGATAAAAGCGCCGATTGAGCCAAGAATATTGCCGGCAAATGCCAAGGGTCCGAAGACCGCAAGGATAGCTAAACGAAAGACGACATTTATGGCAAGGCATAGATAACCGTCACGCCCCCCACCCCCGGCATGCAAGAAGCGGTAATAGGGATCTCTGAACAGATCGGGACAAATTACTTTGTATTGATCTTCATTTATTATCACTACCGGCTTGGACATCCAGCCGAGGAAAGAATGCCAGGCACCGTCTTTTGGGGTGTGTGGGTCTTTTCCTGGTTCGTCCGAATAGCGGTGGTGTAGTCGGTGCGAGGCCACCCAGAATATTGGCCCGCCCTCGAAAACCAGGTATCCACCTGTCACGAAGAAGTATTCAAGTAGACGAGGGAGCTTAAAAGAACGATGCGAAAGCCCGCGGTGATAACCGATCGAAATGCCGAGCACGCCCCAGGTATAGGACAACACGAAAGCGAGGAGAAAGATTTCCATCAGTAAGTAACCTCCCCATGTACTTGCGCTTGGGATCATACCAGTTAGTGTTCTATCTACGTAATCGAGATTGGAGATATGTATCCAGGCTGGATCGAACCAGCTCCCGGTCCATCAAGGTGACCGCAACCATTTTCGATTAAAACACCGACAACTTTACTCAGTTTAACCTGAATCCGTAGCATTAGCCATCGAACCATACAAATTACCCAGTTGGGTGATACCACGTTTCAAAAACCGTGATAAGAGCACCTAAAATCGCATCCTATAAATGCACGAACCGACAGCTATTTTTACGCGCAGGTACGTCGCTTTCTTCTTGGGGGATTCAATGGTATATGTAGACCTCCTTAATTCAGCGTTCCAGTAATCAAAGGAACTCGCAGAACTACTTACCTGAGACCAAAAGAAGACTGAACGCCACCATTACGATCGCAATATCGTACCGCCATCTGTTGCAGTCAAAGTTCTTGAGATGTTCTTGTTGAACGATCCACAGATCATGGTTTACGAGAATCCATTTGGTTGAATCATTATCGTGAACCGTCCGCTGACAACGCTCCAGCTCATTTTTCAAACGAGAATTCTCCAATCGAAGTTTCTCCAGCTCCTTGCTCACTTCCTCAGAGTCATGTTGTTGTTTGGCAAAAGCCATTGAAATCCAATGGTTTGAAGCAATAGGGGATAATGGAGGAACTGAAATCGATTCTTCATCTTTATTTGCTTCTGACATGCCTGGCACCACATACAATGCTTGTTGTAACTGTAAAGTGTTTCCTTGGGAGGCTGCGTCCCTTCAGTAGCGGCACCGCATGCCATTTCTACAATCACTAGATGGGGAATCAGCTAGCTGCTATCGTTTCTTTCGCCAATGTCCAACACCCTTCTATTCTGACTTTCCACAGCATGCAAACACCGACAGAACTCTATGTCCTCCAAACCAATTTTTTGAAGTTCGGCGGAATTCTTTGCATAACCGACCAGCAACCAACGTTTATTCTCCTCAGCTATTTGCTGAGGACGAAAGATGATAGACGAACCCTGATTAGT
>CAYTDR010001045.1:0-3172 GCA_964436185.1 uncultured Candidatus Obscuribacterales bacterium
TCTTAGGTAGTATATGGACGGTGACTGTAGTAGAAAAGTCCTTAGAAATAGAATTTGCCAAAGATTATGACTTGATTGTTGGTCCTGACCACCGCTACGGCCGAAGAGCAACACCTACTTGGTCACGATTTCTGAGCCTGTCGGATCCGCTTTACGATCCTAACGATGGTAATAGCATAGTGCTGACTTTTAGAAACACCTATGTGGTGTACAAAGGACGATTTGTCAGCAAGAACAAAATGGAAGGAACTTTCGACCACGACGGCTGTTCGAAAACATGGACCGCAAATAGGCTTTAGTGTTCGCAAGCAGCGTACTAGCTTCCTACAAGAGTATCTAGCTGCCGGCGCGTCATTGCATCCCGTTTTGACGTGCCACTGAATTTGATGCCACAACTACTAGCGATTCTTGGATTTTCGGGGCATATTACTATCATCTATAGTATTTCTGAAAGCAAGCAAAATTCAGGATAATCGCAAGGTGTTCCACCCAAGTTGACCCTAAAAAAAGAGGAACCGCGGTGCCGATTGGCGGCGGTTCCTCTCGAAGCTGTTTCTGGCTCAATTAGAACAAGTGGCAGCAGTCATCGTTCGGTCCGCACATCGGCCGTTGCGGCGGGCGATCGTTTAACGGCTCTCCGCAGTTGATGCAGCTTGCCTTGTGGAGGCCGCACGAGTTGCAGAGCTTGGATTGGAGACTGGCAGTTTTGGAACCACAGTCTTGGCAGGAGCCGGCGGTCGATTGTGTCGGAAGGTTGATGTCCGAACATTTCTTGCAGGTCATTGGAAGTTTCTCCTTCGCATCCGCGCTGGAACAAGGGGCTTCAAAAATCTGACCCTCTCAGCCGAAGGTAGATTGTCTGGCGCGGTTTGACTGCTTCAATTGAGCCTTGATGGCTTCTTCGCGAACTGCAGGGTCTGAGTCTTCCAGAGCAGCCTCGATAACAGTGGCCGCATCAGGATGATTCAGTTCCCCCGCAGCGGAAACGAGACATCGACGGACCGAGGAGTCTTCCTCCCTCAAAAACTGATGCAACACAATTTTCGCGATTTCCTTATCGGCGCTTTTCCAGTTGGCGGTAGCTAAGCCAGCCTCATGTGCGATTCTGACCTTAGCTGCCAAATTGCCAAGCGAGTTGCTAATTGTTGCCCGCACGACAGAGTCGTGGTCGGACACGAGCGCTTTTCCGAGTGCTTCAATCGCTTGCTGCGGCTTTTGCTCCCGATTACCTAGCCAACGAGCTGCCTGAATTCGCTGACTAGTGTTCGCCTTGTTCAAGCGATCAATGGTCTCATTGACGAGCTGTGAGTCATTGCGAGACAGGGTATTGGCATTCAGCCCCGTCTGCAGGATCACATCTTGTCCCGAAATCATGAAGATAATTCCGGTAGCCGCGAGCACGATCAGCAGGTAGAGGCCTACGTGATCGTTCTCTTGTGCAGGGTTAGTTCTTCCCATCAGTCCTTTTCCTTCGTTCGTTAATGCCTGACGCAGAATCCTCTGACCGGTAGCCACCACAATCCTGCCTGAACAGCAAAATCGCGGGTTGTTTTGGAGGTGATGACTACTGGGGTTGGTAGAAATTGGTCCGGTCAGAGGGGAGGAGGATAAGCGCTTAAAGGCTAGGCAAATTAGCGGGGTGGGATAAACAGTCTTGAACGAATGAAAAGTAAACGGAAGATTGAAACCGGATGCTAACATTCAGCCGACCGTCAAACAGGGTGGGGGCTCGTTTGCCCAGATTGGCGGCGCTAGCTTTGCTTAAGATATTGTGAGCGTCCGCTATTCATAAACCGATCCGCTTTTCAAGAAGAACCTTTTGCAAGAGATATTGTGTTCGCAATAACCGAGGTATCAGTCGCTCTAACAGCGCATCTTGGAAACCTTCAAGGGTCCTCGATTACCAGTCAGAAGTCAAGATGACAGTGCTAGGCTAGATGTTTTGCGGAAGATTTTCAGCGGATGCTCTTAAAAGAAAGACTGTAATCATGCCATTTTTGCCGCTTTTCACTCGAAAGCTATTTCAACAACTCTCTGAGAATCTGTCTATAGAGCTTACATTTGATAACAAAGTTTTGTTAACAATAAGTGATTGCCGTTTTTCAAATAAGTACCTCCCCCGTAGTGACAGCACCTAACAAACTTTAGATATTGTCCACTCATTTCGCACCACGTGCGATTCCACTCTCACTCAGCAGGATTATTTCCCTGCAAGCTATTGGTCGTCGTGGTATCGGCATTGGTACTACGTAGCCGGTGTTGCAACTCGCAGAAATGTGAAAGAAGCCTCGGATGAGCTGTCTGCAACACCCGATGTAACTCGTACGAAACAGTAGTTTTTTCTTGCAGGAAATTCCCGCGCAAGGAGCCAACCTATGGCCACCGTGTGTAATTCCAGACATATTCGATATCTCAGTTGTCTGTTTTTTCTCATTCCTGCAGCGGGCCTCGCTAACGCTGCATCAACGAAGTCATCAGACGCACAGTCGGGAAGCCGAGAATTGGTTGCGGCAACCGACACCGACGTCGCCACGCTCACCGCTGCGGATGGAAAAGGCAGTTGGTCCAAGGGCAATGGCACATGGACGTTCACCAGCAAATCCGGACAGTCAACAACCGGGCACCCCGATTTCCAGAAACAGACCGTCAAACAGGTGGAAAAACTGAGCGACGGCGGGGTCAAGGTCGTTTTGGACAACGGAATGGTTGTTCGCGATCGTCCTGACGGCTCGCGACTTCACTACGCCGATGAAGCAGACTTCAAAGCCAACCAGCCGAGCAAGCTCATCTGCACAGACGCATCCACCCGTTCGTTCACCTGGCAGAGCGGCAAGCTTGCCACCATGACTGCGACCGATGGAACGGTCTGGTACCAGGTCTCTGCCGACTTGTGGGCACAGACTCAGCAGGCTAACACCGGTTGGAGCGGCAAGCTCGAAATCGACGGCGTCACCGGCAGCTTCACCCGTGTCCCGCTGACCGGCACCGACAAGGATGTTCGCGATGTTCTTCGCACCGATGGAGTGCGCGAGAAGTACCGTCCTGATGGGTCCATGGATTTCGAAGTGAAGTTCCCTGACGGCACGACCCGACTGTTCTCCTTCAAAACCTCCTTCGCCAAGGGTAGCCAGGAGCTTACGCAGCCGGAGAACTTGAAAGTAACGACGAAAGA
>CAYTDR010001046.1:0-3172 GCA_964436185.1 uncultured Candidatus Obscuribacterales bacterium
GATTGCCGAAGTGAAGATCCACATACCCAACCAGTACACTTCCGCGGTTCTCGGCCAGGTGACAGGTCGCCGCGGACAGATTCAAGGATACGGTCCGGATCCAAATCGGCAGAGATGGGATGAGGTCGTTGCTCAGATTCCGCAAGGAGAACTCTGGGACTACATCATTGAACTGAGAACTGCTACCCAAGGTCTCGGCTACTACCAATGGAAGTTCATCCACATGGCGCCGGTTCCTCCAACTGTCTCTCAGCAACTGATCAGCGAAGCAACTGCCCACTCGGAAGCCTCTCATTAGGTTTGCCTTCAGGCTCAAGTCTATTAGGGTGATGCTTAACAGCGTCACCCTTTTGCATGAGAAAAAGGATTCATTCGCCGCATGGTATCCTGATCTCCTTCGTCGGGTTGATGCTTGCGAGTTTGCTCCGGCTGGCGAAAGTGAGCTTGCCATGCCAGGTCCGGCATATTCGAAGGGATCGCTCTGCAACCCTTATAGTTCGTGGGATCAGAGCTGATCGACTCCTGCGCAGACCGATCATGAACTAGAACTGTTCATTAGAAGCTACACAGACAAGGGCGTGTGCCCGATAAGCCAGGCAGAGAGGGCTTTTCCGGATGCCCGGTCTGATGTTGAAACGTTAAGTCAGGGGCATTGTCAAATGGAATTCTGGTTGTTCAAATAGATGGATCGATGATAATATGGCAAAGACTATATACAGTGTTCTGGTTCTAATCCAGGGGAGGAACCTTGTCGGAAGTTAGAGTTGCAGACGGTGAGAGCATCGAACAGGCTCTCAAACGGTTCAAGAAGAAAATCCAAAAAGCAGGAATTCTGTCCGAGATCAAACGCCGAGAGCGGTACGAGAAACCGAGCGTAAAGAGAAAACGGAAAGCTGAAGCTGCCCGCAAGCGTCGCTCCTAAGGTTTAACTACCCAGGTTTTGATCAACGAAGAAGACCGTTAGGTCTGTCTTTTGTTAGTTTTGTACAGGGGGTCTCCACTAGAATGGGGACTTTTTTGTTGCGTTATCAGCCAAAGCTGGTGAGGCGCTAAGACGCGCTTGCCGCCAGTATCGCTACGAGTTGCACATGACAGTCGTAGGAGCGAGGCCTGCCCCGCAGGAAACTGCATGGAGGCGCACTCTATACGACGTATAGGCGTGTGTGAGCGGGATGTCTTCCGACAAAGTTGTTGCTAAGTTGAGGGAGAACGGACCAGTACCTGGAGGAGCTCCGCCGGGTTGCTTCGCGACGCTAATTTATCGTCCTGGCGAACTTTGTTAGGTGACGATCGGGGCTCGCATCAACAGCCAGATTACCGTCCAGGGCGGGACGGTTCCCATCGCCATCTCGACGGAGGCACTCGGGGGGGTTTGGAACAGTATGCTACGTTCTTCGAAATCGGCTTCTGCAAAGATAGGAGACGCGCATCCCTGATCGGATAGGTTGGCCAGCAACTTCAGCTCGCCACCTTCTTTTAGTGCCCATCTGACCTCGAGGAGACCCTCTTCGAGAATCTTCCAGCTTGTCTGTTCCGGTGCAATTTGATCAAGGATCGGAACGATCGCGCCGCGCCGAAGTGTAAGTAGATGCTTATAGTGACCGAGCCACATGAGATGCGGATCCTGTGTAGTCTCGTCCCAATTGAGCTTGCAGAGCTGGAAAGTCTTCTCGCTTGTCGGATCGGGAATCTGGGTGTAACTCTTCAGATCGCCGTAGTCTTCAAAACGATTGAACTCTTTGAAGCGCCCTTCGCGAACGGACTCAGCCAGTTCACCGCTGAAATTCGAAAACCACAGATAAGGTGTGGAGGCAGCCCACTCTTCTCCCATGAACAACATCGGAGTCAAAGGGGCGAGCAGGGTGAGTGCGCTCAGTGCGCGTACACAGTCGGGTTCCGTAATTTGAGTGATGCGCTCGCCGAACGCGCGGTTGCCGACTTGATCGTGATTCTGAATGAAAGAGACAAAAGCTCCCGGTGGCAGGTGCTTGCTCTTCGAGCCCCTGGCCTTATCTCCCCAAAAAACGGATCGCTGTCCTTGATAGGAAAAACCTTCGGCGAGGCACCGCCCGAGGTGCTCAATGCTCGTGAAGTCTGAATTTTCGTCCGTGAAATCGGCGAAATATCCGGACGTTTCGCCGGTCGCCAGAACATGCAGAGTATGATGCAGGTCGTCGTTCCACTGTGCGGTGAATCGATCCTTGCGCGGAGTCGGTCGGTTGCCAATAGATTCTTTCTTTTGAGTGCCGCCAGTCAGCATGGTAGCGTCATTGGTTCCATTTTCTAGAACCAGATGAATGTATCGTTCTTTACCCGGTCCCTCGTTGACGGCTTCCGCTATCTCGTGCAGGATGTGCTTTCTCGAGGTATCGTAGATGGTATCGACTGCATCGAACCTCAGCCCATCGAATCTGTACTCCTCTAGCCAATAAAGCACGTTGTTCTTGACGAAGTCGCGTACTACTGATGAGTGCTCGCCATCGTAATTGATACCATTGCCCCAGGGAGTGGTGAGCTTGAAATTGAAGAACGGTTTGGCATAGACATATAGATAGTTGCCCTCCGGCCCGAAGTGGTTGTAGACCACATCCAGAAAGACCATGATGCCTCTGCGGTGGGCTTCATCAATCAATGTCTTCAGATCGTCAGGTGTACCGTAAGTGCTGTCCGGCGCGAAGAGGAGAACACCATCATACCCCCAGTTAAACCCGCCGGGAAAATCGGCAAGGGGCATGAGTTCTATGGCTGTCACTCCCAGCTCGACCAGGTAATCGAGTCGTTGAACCAGAGCGTCGTAAGTCCCTTCCGGTGTAAATGAGCCCACGTGCATCTCGTATACGACAGCCTGATGCCATGGCAGTCCTTTCCAATCAACTTGAGTCCAGGTAAAGGCGTTAGGATCGATTACCTGGCTGGGTCCGTGTACATCGGCTGGTTGGAAACGCGAGGCCGGATCCGGAACGACCCATTCATCGTTAATCTGAAAGTGATATCGTGAGCCAATTTTTGCTTCCTCGGTCCGCACGGTCCACCAGAGATCTGACCCGCCGGTGAGTTCTATAGTCTTATGTTGTTTCGTACCGGCTTCCGTGTAGAGCAAGAGATTGACTGACGTCGCCTGTGGTGCCCAAATTCGAAATTCGATAGTTCCGTCCGCGTGTAATACAGGTCC
>CAYTDR010001047.1:0-3169 GCA_964436185.1 uncultured Candidatus Obscuribacterales bacterium
GAATGGACCTCCTGAAGTGAGTGAAGGCGTTTTAGAAACTTATGTCGAACCCTTTGTCGGTGGCGGCTCATTCTTCTTCCATGTAGCGCAGAAGTACCCGTTTAAGAAACTCGTAATAGCAGATAGCAATCAGGACTTAATTCTCGCCTACTGGACGATCAGGGAGCGAGTCGGTTCTCTCATCGTAAAACTGAATGAAGTCCAAACTAAGTATTTGTCTTTGAGTGATGCAAAGAGGGAAGACTATTACTATAAGACTAGGAAGAAATTCAATGAAGGCAAGCGATTGGTTGACTTCCAGTCTTTTTCGGAAGACTGGATTGAACGTACTGCTGAACTGATTTTTCTCAACAAGACATGCTTCAACGGCTTATTTAGAGTAAATGCTGCTGGCTCGTTCAACGTAGCCTTCGGTCGATATGAAAACCCACGGATCTGTGATCCCAACAATCTAATCGCGGTTTCTCAAATACTTGCAAGAACAAAGATCTTGCTGGGTGATTTTACATGCGTACGTGACCACCTGGACGCGAAGGTCTTTGCATATTTAGATCCTCCTTACAGACCACTTTCCGCCACTTCCAATTTTACTGCTTATTCATCTAGCACTTTTACGGAGACTGACCAGCAGCGGCTAGCTGACTTTTGTAGAGATGCAACTAGCTTGGGTTCTCGGTTGATGATTAGCAACTCTGACCCGGATAACATTGCTCCGGCCGATACCTACTTCCAAGACAATTATCCGGGCTATCGAATAACGCGTGTCTACGCCAATAGGATGGTGAATTGCAAGGCTGATCGACGAGGCAAAATTTCCGAACTGATTATCATGAATTATCCAATGATAAACACAGAGTCGGTTCCTTCCGCGCCGATTACGACTCGGCGCAATGCAGCAGCTCTTGGAGCCTTCCATCTTTTGCATAGATGCGCCAAGGAAGGAGCATCGTTCAGTTTAATCGATCTGCAGGAAGCCACCGGCTGGAAAGTTCAAACTGCTCGAACCTACCTATCAAAGAAATGGAAAAACTATCTCGAACCCATTGATGGAAAAAAATCTGCCGAATTTAACGTAAAGCGTGCATTCCTAGAGCTTGATGAGATGAGCTTTTTGACAGCATTTTCGCAAGTTCTTGCGAGCGGCAATACGTTGCGACCGCAGACAACAGAACACGCTCGCGAACAAGTGTTGTCAGCGCTGGAGGCTTATGCAGACATGCTAATTGCCGCAAAAAGTATTGAGTCGGAGAAGAAAGTCCGAGCAATCGTCGATCAAATCAAGAGTATCTAGTTTCCTCCTGGGTCTTTCAGCTGTCATCCATTGTTGATGAGCTCTGCGGGAAATTGCAAAGAGTGCAGGCAACTGCTGGTGAGCGGTTCCGGGATTTTCTTAAGCAATGAGCTAAAATACATGCGTTGTTAGGGATTCTGTTATCAAAGGAGTTTGCCGCTTCTTCTACAAAGTGTGTGTCCGTTTGGCGAACAGACACCAAAGTGTGGCTTGACGTGGTACAAGAATTGGTGCAGGTCAAATTCAAACAGTAGTTTGATTTATCGCTGCTCAACCTCCTCTATAAATGAACCAGGTAGCGTTAGGAGCAACGTCGTTTATATGGATCGGGATACGACACTGCCAGATGTTGCATGGCGAAAGATAATCCTTCGCTCGAATTTATTGGCGCAAATAGACCAGCAAGGCTATGCACAAATCTCAGCTGAAGAACTGAAAACATACTCTGATCGGACTGAACCACGACTTATGGCAAAGCTCGACTCTGCACTGGACAGACCGAATGTATTCGTAGAAAACGGGCTTAATGTATTACCGATTCGGCATGGCGAATATGTCGTTTTCAAAGATTCTGAAAACATCTGCTATTGCCATATTCCTAGTGTTGAGAAGGATCAGCAGTTTTCGGAGTACCGGCCTACCTATGATATTCACTGCTTAGACTCACTCTCGAAGCCTTTTTGCTCAGGCGAGTCAGAAGCAATTGATCTGTGCTACTTGTCCTCACTGCTGACTTCGTTTTGCAAAACACAAGACTTGGTTCTGACTCGAAGAGGAAGACTGCGCGCTTCGCACATTGCTGTTCAGTTGCCATGCAACGTATTGCTCAACTCCCAAGGAGTCCAGATTGAAATTGATGCTGTTTTCGAATCGAGTGAACTGATTGTACTTATCGAAGCAAAGATGCAATTTGTGGATAGCTTCCACATTCGACAACTCTTCTATCCGTATCATTGGCTGCGCCAGCGGACGAATAAACCGATCCGAGCTATTCTCCTGTGCTGTTCTAATGGAAAATTCCGATTAGCGGAGTATGAAATTCCCAATCAGTTTGGACCGCTTACGGAGATTCGCCGCGAATACTTCGTGATAGGCGAAAATCCTATACTTTCGATCTCACTTTCGTCGTTCCTAAACCAATTGCATCTTCCTACAGAAGATTTGACCATTCCATTTCCACAAGCGGACGATGTAGACAAGATTGTTGATACTGTTCATCACATTTGGCAAGGCGCAACAAGGGTAGCTGACCTTGTGAACAATTTTGATTTTGTTGAACGTCAGGCTCAATACTATTTCAACGCAGCAAAATACCTTGGTTTTGTGGAAGAAAATGATCCACCCGCCCTGTCTCAAATCGGAACTCGACTCATCCAGGAACCATCGCGCATCAATCGCACGGAAAGTATCCTGAGGCAAATGTTGATTAGACCCGTGCTTCGAGAGGCAATACAACTTCTTGAGAAACTTGACTTCGAACCGGACAGAGCAGCGAGATCGGAAATTGAAGTACTTCTGAAGAAGCATCGTCCGGAGTTATCAGGCGATACGCTGAGTAGGCGCGCCAAAACCGTAATCGCTTGGTTACGGTGGCTGGTGGCAAATTGCAAATTCAAAAGGCAATATTAGACTTTTGAATTTAAGGTCGCTATCACGCGTCTCCCAATGGCGCAAATGAAATCGTCTTCCATTGTTGAACGCGTAGAATGGTCATTCTTAAGGCGTGGATTGCGAATCACCCACGGATACTAATCAGCAGCCGCACGAGAGTGACTGTTTTAGCATTGGAGGGGTATCGTTAGTTCCTCGCAAAGTCCTGCGATACGTGGTACAAGAAAAAGGTTGAGCCCAAATGAGAAATCAGAGCAGGAGTCCATG